>JAYUUV010000047.1:0-8616 GCA_043754695.1 Planctomycetota bacterium | reverse complement strand
GGAGATCAGCGTTCCGGCGTGGCCGATACCGATCCACCACACGAAGTTGATGATGTCGAAGCCCCAGGCGACGGGCTCGTTGATGCCCCAGACGCCGACCCCGCGGGCGAGCAGCCAGGTGACCGACACGCCCAGCAGGCCGACGCCCATGCCCGCGATCGAGAGCAACAGGAACCAACCGCGCGCGATGTCGCGCGTCAGCACGATCGAGCTGATCTTTTCGATGACGCTGCCGGCCGTGAGGCCTGGCCCGATCACCGGGTTGCGACGTACTACCGGGGGAGAAGTGTTCGCCGACATGGACGCTCAGGCCCCCGCCAATTCGGGGTTGGGGTTCGTGACACGCGACAGATAGGTCGTTCGCGGTGCCGTGTTGAGTTCGGTCAGGAGCCCGTAGTTGTGCGGCAGCGCCTTCTGACCGTGCACGATCGACGACTTGTCGTTCAAGTCGCCGAAGGTGATGGCCTGGGCCGGGCAGACTTGCTGGCACGCAGTGACGACTTCGCCGTCCTTGATCGGACGCTCTTCGCGCTTGGCATTGATGCGCGCCTCGCTGATGCGCTGCACGCAGTACGTGCACTTCTCCATGACGCCGCGCGAGCGCACGCTGACGTCGGGATTGCGCTGCAACTTCAGCGTCGGCGTGGTCCAGTCGGAGTACAACAGGAAGTTGAAGCGGCGGACCTTGTAGGGACAGTTGTTCGAGCAGTACTTGGTCCCGACGCAACGGTTGTAGACCATCTCGTTCAGGCCTTCGTTGCCGTGGCTGGTCGCGCCCACCGGGCAGACGACTTCGCAGGGCGCGTTCTCGCACTGCATGCAGACGATCGGCTGGAACAAGGCGCGCGGATTGTTTGCGTTGCCGGCGAAGTAGCGGTCGATGCGGATCCAGTGCAACTCGCGGCCGCGGTGGACCTGCTCCTTGCCGACGATCGGGATGTTGTTCTCGGCCTGACAGGCGATCACGCAGGCGTTGCAGCCCACGCAGGTCGACAGGTCGATGACCATGCCCCAGGCGTAACCCTCGTACTTGTAGGCGGCGTACTGCGTGACCAGCACACCCTCGGCGTGGCCGGGCTTTTCGCCCTTGCCTTCGGGGCTCTTCTTGGCGTGCTCCTTCGGTGCGCCGAAGTCTCCGAGCGCGAAGGCCGCGGGCGTCGTCTCGCGCACGAGGTCGCGCTCGAAGCCGAGCTCCGACATGTTGTGGTGCTCTTGGGCGCAGGCGAGCGTGTAAGTCTCGCCCGTCTTCGCGATCGTCGCCGGTCCGCCCCACAGCGCGGCCTTGGTGCGCAGCGCGAAGGCATTGAAGCCCGGCCCGGTGCCGAGCTTGCCCGCGCGCGTGCGACCGAATCCCAAGTGCAAGGTCGCAGCGCCGCGCGCCTGGCCCGGTTGGATCCAGACCGCGGCCTTGAGCTTGTGACCAAAGTGCGCGATCTCGACCACTTCGCCGCTTTGCACCTGATGCTGCGCGGCGGTTTCAGGGCTCAAATAGAGCGCGTTGTCCCAGGTCAACTTCGAGAGCGGCTTGGGCACTTCCTGCAGCCAGCCGTTGTTGGCGAAACGGCCGTCGTAGAGGCTCGGATCGGCACGGAAGGCGAGTTCGAGTTCGCCGGCCTGCGCGACCGGCGCGGAGCCTGAGTCGAAGGACTTGAGCGCGACGCTGCGTGCGCGCGTCGCCGAATCCTTGAGGAATCCGTCGTGCAGCGCGTGGCGCCAGCGCGATTCGAAGTCAGCGGGCGCGCCGAGCTTCTGCTTCCAGAACTCGCGCACGCTGTCGTAGCCGCTGATGCCGGCCTTGCCGCACAACAGCGAAACGAACTCGTGGGCACTCTTCGAGGCGTACAGCGGCGCGATCAGCGGCTGGACGATCGACAGCGTCCCGTCGAAGGCGCGCGTGTCGCTCCACATCTCGAGGAAGTGCGTCGCGGGCACGTGCCAGTGGCACAAGACGCCGGTCTCGTCCTCGCGCATTCCGTAGTGGATGCGCAACGGGACCTTCTGCATCGCCGCGACGAATTCCAGATCGACCGGAGCGTCGTAGACCGGATTCGCGTCGAGGATGCACAGGATCTCGACCGTGCCGCTGGCCATTTCCTGCGCGAGCGTCGCCAGCAGGGCCTGCTGCTCGACCGAAACCGGCACGGCGGGTTCCGCGTATTCGAGTGTCGTGCCGAGATTGCCGAGCTTGACGTTGATCGCGTTGACCAGGCCGTGCACGCGGCCGGAAAGCGCTTCGCCCACGACGACCAACGACTTGCCCGCCTGGGCCTTGAGGTCCTTGACCAGCGCGTTGACGAAGCTCGCTTCCTCGCCGCCGAGTTGCGCGCCGCCGGCCGCACCGACGTCGACGCCGACGGCTTGGGCGATCGCGCGCGCGACGCGCTCGATGCCGGAGGGCGCAAGTGCCAGGCGGTGATCGGCCATCGAGCCCGTGCCGGTGGGCGTGGACTCGACCGCGTACAGGCGGTTGAACTTCGTCGCGTCGCGGCGGCGAGCGGCCCAGTCGCGCGCATGGCGCACGGACCCAGGACCATCGCAAAGCAGATCGCACTCGAGCGAGACGATGACTTCGGCGCGCGAGAGATCGAAGCGCGGCGCGACGTCCTCGGCGAACGCGAGCAGCGCGCCCAGGCGCTGATTGTCGCGGCTGACCGGATCGCACTGGATCCAGCGCGCCATGGGGAAAAGCGTCAGCAACTCGCCGAGTTGCGCGGCGAGCGTCGGCGAAGTCACGCTGCCGGTCAGGATGCGCAGGCCCGCGCCGCGCTTCAGTTTCTGCGCCTCGAGGTCGGGACCGAGCGCCGTGGCGAGTTCGTCCCAGGAAGTCAGCCGGCCCTTGCGCAGGATTGCCGTCGAACGATCCGGGTCGTACAGATCGAGCACCGCAGCCTGCGAGAAAAGGTCCGTCGAACCGCGGCTGGCGACGTGCTCGGGATTGCCCTCGCACTTCGTCGGCCGGCCCATGTGGCTCTCGACCAAGAGACCGATCGCGCCGCTCGCCCAGGGCATCGAAGTGGCGAAGTAGATCGGCTTCCCGGGGATCAGCGACTCCGGCGACTTCGCGTAGGGCAGGACGAATTCGTCCGGTTGACGCGTGCACGACGAGATGCCGGCCAGGGCCAGCGACGCGCCCATCAGCTGCAGAAACGTGCGCCGCTGCACCGGGTCGGCCAGCATTTCCACCTGCGAGGGAAACTCGCGGCGGACGTGCTCGCCTAGGCGCGCGGAAAACTCCGCGTCGTGCGACAGCTCTTCCAGGCTTCTCCAATACTTGCGACCGCTTTGTCCGGCGAGGCGTTGGTTGACCTCGTCGGGCACGGCAACAGAAGTGTTGTCACTCATCGGTGGCAGGTGGCGCAGTTGGTCAGCTTCTGCACGTGGTAGCGCTCGACCAATTCGGCTCCGAGCTGTTCCTGGGGCTTCTCGTGCGAGGGCTTCCAGTTGATGTTGAAGACTTCCTCGCGCGGACGCAGGAATTTTTCCGGCTCACGGTGACAGGACAAGCACCACTCCATGTTGAGCGTGTTCTTGCGCCGCATCAGCGGCATCTCGTCCACCTGACCGTGACAGGTCTGGCAGCCGACGCCTTGCTTGACGTGAATCGAGTGGTTGAAGTACGTGAAGTCCGGCAAATCGTGGACTTTCACCCAGGGAATCGAGCGATCGGTGCGATAGCTCTCGCGCACCGGCTCGAGCATCGCCGCGTTGGTCCAGATCATCGAATGACACGTCATGCAGGTCTTCGTCGAAGGCAGCGACGCTTGCGCCGACTCCTCGACCGACGTGTGGCAGTAGCGGCAATCGATGCCGAGACCGCCGACGTGGTGCTTGTGGCTGAAGGGCACCGGCTGTTCGCGGGACACGTCGACCAGGCTGATGTACGGCGTGCGGTTGGCGCCGAGCAGCCAGGTCACGGCGGTCGCTGCAACAAGCCCCCCCAGCACGATGCTGGCCTTGGAGAGTGTGTTGAAGCTCTTGTGGAAGAGTTGGGTCATCTGGGGTGGGAACCGGGCGCTGCCGGGTGGCCGCGCGGACCCTTGCGCCGCGGGGGCGGGCAGGGGCAGGTACGCTGCTTGTCAGCGAACCCTGCGCGCTAGTGCGCATGCTGGTCGCTCTAGAATTTGGGCGAGAGTCTAGCGTTCACGCACGGCGCAATCGCCAACTCGCTACCCAGTTTTCGCTGACGATTTCGTGAGGTCGCTACGGCCCGCCTTGCGACTCTCTAGTGTTCGTCAGATTTCGAGTGGTTTGGGACCTTCTGGAAGCGAGTGCCCAGCGTTGCATTCGCCGGCGATTCGGAGCTGGATTCGTCGGCGAGGAGTTCCCGCACCCGGTTCAGTGCTTCGCATCCCTAATATGGAGGTCCGCGCCCACGCGCGAAGCCGGCCATACGTCCAGGCGCGCCTGGGGATGGGGCTCGTAGCGCCCATCGTTTTCGGGGAGAGCGACGCCGGCCCGAACCAGGGCCGTGTAGGTCGCCAGGCACACCACGTTGGCCAGGTTGAGGCTGCGAACGCCGCTCCTGATCGGGATGTAGACGCGCCTATCTCCATACTGGGCAAGGAGTTCCGGCGGAAGCCCGCGTGATTCGGAGCCGAAGACGAGCACATCGTCGGGCGCGAAATCCGTCTCGAAAAGCGAGCTTGCGCCTCCGCGAGCGGTGAACAGTCGCAGGCGCTCGCCGATCGGCCGTGGACTGCTGACCGCCAGCTCCGCGAGCGCCGCGGCCCAGTCGCGGTGCACGGCGAGATTGACCATGGGCCAATAGTCGAGTCCAGCACGCTTCAGGTAGCGGTCCTCCAGGCTGAAGCCGAGCGGCTCGACGAGGTGCAGGCGCAGCCCCAGGGCCGCCGAGAGCCGGCCCGCGCAGCCGGAGTTGTGCGGAATCTCCGGCGCGACCAGCACGATCTCCATCGCTCAGTACCCCGCGTGCTTGTCGACCACGTTGAGCAGCGGCAGTCCGGCTGCGAAACGGCGCAGGTTTTCGTGGAAGAGCTGTTTCGCGCGCTGGTCGGTCAGCTCGCCGTCGCTGGCGACGTGCGGCGTGATCACGACGTTTTCCATTTTCCACAGCGGATGCTGCGGCGGAAGCGGTTCCGGATCGGTCACGTCGAGGCAGGCGCCGGCGAGTTTCTTGTCGCGCAGGGCTTCGAAGAGCGCATCGGTCTCGACGACGCGCCCGCGCGCGATGTTGACGAAGTACGCGCCGGGCTTCATGGCCGCGAAGGCCGCACGGTTGAAAAGGTGCTCGGTTTCAGCGGTCAGCGGCGTGCACACGACCACGACATCGGCGCGCGGCAGGAGCGTCAGCAGTTCAGCGGGTTTGCCGACGTACTCCAAATACGCGGGTGAAGGCGTGTCGCTGCGCCGCGTCGCGATCACATGCATGCCGAATCCTTGCGCGCGCTGCGCGACTTCGCCACCGATGCCGCCGAGGCCGACGACCAGCATCGTGCGGCCCTGCAGCACGATCGGATGTCGTTCCGCGGCCGCATCGCGTCCCCAGGTGCCGGTAGCTTGATTCGCGAGGTGAAATCGCAAATCGCGCGTCAGACTGAGCAACATCGCGAACACATGATCGGAAATCGCCGGCCCGTGCACGCCTTGCATGTTGGTCAGCACGATGCGGTCCTCGCTGACCAGGTATTCGAGTTCGAGGTAGCGATCGACACCCGCGCTCATCGCCTGGGCCCAGACGAGCTTGTTCGCTTCCGCGAGGAATACGGGCGTGATGAAGCGCGCGTCGCAGGCATCGGCTTCGGCCGCGTGAGCGAGCGCCTGCTCGCGCGAAAGTCCGCTGAGAATGCGCACGTTCGGCGCGAGCTTCGCGATCGCGGCGAGCTCTTCGGGTGTGACGTCGCCGGCGAGAAAGGTCAACGGAACAGGCTTGCCGTTGGTGGGGAAAGCGACGCGCGCATTGCGCAGCGAACCGATGCTCTCATCGGCCTGCGCGCCTGCCGCCTGGGCGGGGGGCTTGTCGGCCGCTGAGTCCTGCAGCGCAAGTGCCGGCGACAGAGCCGCGGATTCGACGCGCGAACGAGTAGGCGCGCTGCAGGCCGAGGAAAGGAACGCAAGTCCAAGGGGCAGATACGACTTCCAAAGCTGATGGTGAGACATTGGCGCACAGCATACCTGTGTCGGCCGCTGCCTCGGGCCCTGATCGATTCCGCGGACGACATGTCCTGGCGCAGCCTGGGTGCTTCGGGCGAGCAGATTTCGGCCGAATTTCTGATCTCCGCGCGCGGGCGCTTGCGTGGCTGGGATTGCCGAGTGCCATTCGGACTCGGCGAGTCCCCCACCGAGTTGCCCCCCATGTTGACCTTCGCCTTCGGTCTGGCCATTTCCGTCTCCCCGCTTGCGGCCCTCGGCCGTGACCAGGAACCCGCTCTCCCGGCTGCGGCAGCGGGCGCGCAGGCACAGTCGGGCGTGCGCGCCGGATTCTGGTGGGCGGACTATGACCGAGACGGACTCGACGACGCGTTTGTCGTCGGCGCGGACGGCGCGGCGCGACTGCTGCGCAATTTGGGCGATGGCTCGTTCGCGGATGTGACGCTGCTTTCCGGACTCGACGGCCTAGGTGCTGCGAGCTTCGCGGCGTGGAACGACTACGATCGCGACGGCGCGCCCGATGTCTTCGTTGGCACGCAATCCGGACCTGGTCACCTGATGCGCAACGCCGGCGACGGCACGTTCCAGGATGTGACGCAGTTCGTCGGCCTCACGCACTCGGGCCGACACATCGCCGCGCAGTGGTTCGACTACGACCTCGACGGCTCGAGCGATCTCTCCGTGCGCACGGACTCGGGCGAGCAGCTCTATCACGCACTTTCGAATGGCCACTTCGAGCTCGTCGATCTTGGCAGCGTGAAACCGCCCTTGCTGGGCGCGTCCGCGGCATCCATCGACATCAGCGCCGCGCTTGACGCCGATCCTTCCGCGCCAGCCGCCTCACAGAAGCCAAGCGGCAAGCAACCTCCAGGGCGAGTTGCCGCGCACGCGTCGCCGGGATCGAACAACACGGCCGGCGCGACAACGCGCTTCACACCGGCTACGCCATTGCCGCCGCCAGGGACATGGCTCATCTCCGCTTGCCCGCCCAAGCTTGCGGACAGCGCGAACAACAATTGCCTGCAAGCGTCTTCGGTGCCGACGCTCGGCATGCTCTATCCGCTTTCGATCAACCTCAACGTCAATGGCGCCGGCAACGTCGGCATCGGCACGACGACACCGGCGGCCAAGCTCGACGTCGCGGGCACGGCGCGCGTGGGCGACACGTTGATCCTCAATCCCGCCGGCGATCAGGCGCTCAACGTCAGTACAGGCAGCATCTACAAGGGCGGCGCGCTGTTCATCCACACCAAGGGCGGCACGGCCAACACTGCGATCGGCCGGCAAGCCCTCGGCAACGTGTCGAGCGGCGCAGCCAACACCGCCAGCGGATTTCTCGCGCTCTACAACAACACCGGCGGCTACTTCAACACGGCCAGCGGTCACGTGGCGCTCTACTCGAACACGACCGGAAGCTACAACACGGCGAACGGGAATCGCGCGCTCTACTCCAACAGCACGGGCTTCGCCAATACAGCGAACGGTTCAGGGGCGCTGGCGTCGAACACTTCCGGCACCGGCAACACCGCCAGCGGAAATGGGGCGCTCTACTCCAATTCGACGGGCTACAGCAACACGGCTGCGGGAGGCCGAGCACTGCAGTCCAACACGATCGGCAGCAACAACACGGCCAGCGGGTATCAGGCGCTGCTCGCCAACACGACCGGCTACAGCAACACAGCCAGCGGCTCTCGCGCGCTTCGAGCGAATACGACCGGCGCTGGCAACACGGCTGACGGCTATGAAGCGCTCAGCGCCAATACGACCGGCATTTTCAACACGGCCATCGGCCAGGAAGCACTCTCCTTCAACACCACGGGATATAGCAACACGGCCTGCGGAGTCGTGGCGCTACAGGGCAACACGTCGGGCTTTCTGAACACTGCCGTGGGAGGCGGGGCTCTGCGACTCAATACGAGCGGCCGGGAGAATACGGCCAGCGGGTTCTATGCACTGCGCGGCAACACGAGCGGATATCACAACACGGCCAGCGGGTCGGGGGCGCTGCGCACCAATGGAACGGGCAGGCGCAACAGCGCCTTCGGAGTGAATGCGCTGCAGCAAAACACGACGGGATATTCAAATTTCGCCGGTGGGATGTACGCGATGCAATTCAACACGACCGGCTTCTACAACACCGCGGTCGGGTATCGAGCGCTTGAACACAGCACGAGTGGACGAAACAACATCGCCATCGGCAAAGACGCCGGCGCCTTCCTGACGACGGGCAATCTCAACATCGCGATCGGCAACCCCGGTGTTGCGGGAGAGGGTGGGACCATCCGTCTGGGCGACTCCAGTTTCCACGGCCGAGCTTTCATCGCAGGTATTCGCGGTGTGACGACCGGGGTTGCCAATGCGATTCCCGTCGTCGTCGACAGCAACGGCCAGCTTGGCACGGTCTCCTCTTCGCGACGCTTCAAGCAGGACATCGTCGACATGGGCGACGCGACCGAGAACCTGCTGAAGCTGCGGCCGGTGCGCTTTCGCTACAAGCAGGAACAGACG
>JAYUUV010000046.1:0-6728 GCA_043754695.1 Planctomycetota bacterium | reverse complement strand
GGATAGGGCATGCCCCAAAGCCCGAGCAGGTAGGCGCCGATTTCCGCGTGGCCGGCGCCAAGCACCGATTCTTCGGCGAGATGGAAGGGTTTGTCGACGCCAGCTCCGCATTGCAGGGCCTTGGTCAATTGGCCAGGCAGCTTGGCGGCCAAGACGAGCTTTCCGATGTCGTGCAGCATCGCGACAAGGAACATCTGATCCTCGGTGTGTTTGTCCGGCAGCAGTCGTCGGGCGATGCGTCCGACCAGCAACGCGTGCGATTGCTCGCGCTCGAGGGAGAACCCGGGAACGCTTCGAGCCGCGTCAAATTGGCGGAAAACCTCGACGGAAAGCGTGAGACTCCGGATGGTGTTGACACCGAGGTAGGTGGTGGCCTGACGCACGCTCGAGATCTCGCGCTGCAAGCCGAAAAAGCTCGAATTGACGAGCTGCAGCAGCTTGGCCGCGGTGGCCTGATCTCGTTCGACGATCGCGCCGACCTTTTCGAGGTCGACCTCCGTTTCGGCGAGTGCCGAACTGAGATCGGTGTAGGTTTTCGGCAACACCGGCAACTTGCCGATTTCCCCCAGCGCGCGCTGCAGCGTCGCGTCCCCAAGCAGGAGTTTGAGGTTGCACGCTCGATCGATGACTCGCTTGAGCACATCCGCGGCGCAGGGCTTGGTCAGGAATTGGTGCGAGACCGTGACGGTGCGCAGGGACGCTTCGAGATCCGCCTGTCCACTGAGGATGATTCGAACTGTGTCCGGACGCCGCGCCTGCACCTCCCGAAGCAGCGTGGCGCCGTCCATCCCCGGCATTTTCATGTCGCTCACCAGGACGTCGAACGGCTCGGCCTGGATCGCAGCGAGCGCTTCGTCGCCGGAATTCACGAAGACCATGTCCCACACATCCCGGTGTGCCCGCAGCAAGCGCTTGAGACCCTCGAGGATCCTGGGCTCGTCGTCGACGAAGAGGATGCGTTTCATGGTGGAGCCGAAGGCAGCGCGTGCGATGCGCCTTGGGGAGTGGGCTTTGCCGGGACCTCCCGGGGTCCGGAGTCTTGACGGGAATGGAGTCGCGTGGATGAGGGCTGGAAAAATACTCAGGGCTTCGGTCGGGAGCCCCTCCCTTGCAGTCAGCCCTTCAGCTCACGGCAGAGGCACTGGCGCTCGCCAAGCAATGACGATCTTTCGTGTCCCGCGGCGCAGAAGGCCCCCGCACTTTGGTTTCGTCTCGAGCCGTGCGAGCCCTGAAGCTCGCGACGCAATTTGTTCCAACTCTGGAACTCGCGGGCGAAACGCAGGGGCCCAGCTGCGGAATCCAGCGCGGATCCAACTGCAGAGTCGTTCGCCGAACGCGCGGCCCAAGCTCAGCTCGTCGTCCGCTGCAGCCTAGCCGACGGAAACAACTCGTAGACCAGTGCCGAGCCGAGCATGCAGACCACGCCGGAAAGGAAAAGCACGGGACTGCCCAGCACCAGCGGATCGCCTTCGGGCCGCGTGCCCAAGCGCGCGGAGAGCGCGAGACCGACGATCGCGAGCGACATGCCGAAGAACAAGGTCACCCAAGTTGCCAACAAGCGCAGGCGCGAGCGCCTGCGTCCTTCCTTGGCCGCATGCACCGGCATGACCAGACCGACGGTCTCCATCGGCACGGCCGGGAACCACTGCAAGTAGATGAGGAAGAGCATGCAACCCAACGCCAGCACGCCGCTCAGCACGGCGAACTCGACCCAGGTCGGCATGTAAGTGCCCTTGGGCCACAAAAGCAGCTGCCCGCGCGTCTGCGAGGGCACGACGATCAAATAGCGGTTGACCACGGCACCGATGTTGACCAGCACTCCGCACAGCGCCGCGACGCCCACCGACGGCGCTCGGCGCAGACCGCGATAGACGAGCAGGATCGCCGAGATCAGGTAGCAGGCGAACATGCCCCAGAACATCGGCGCGTAACCGCCCTGCGTGATTTCCACGGCCAGATCGCGCTGCGCCGCCGACGAGGCATAACGCGAAGTCAAGGCGTCGACGCCAAGCAGGTAGATGTAAGCCAGAGCGAGCACGCCAAGGGCGCTGCCCAGCCAGAGGAAAGCGCGCTCGGTGATGAACTCGTGCAAGTCCAGGAGCCAGCGCGCGGTGGCGGCGATCGCGATGATCAGCCCGAGGCCCGACATCCCGGCCAGGATCACGAAGCTCGGCGCTTGCAACGCTCCAAACCATCCGGGCCGGCCGCCCTGGATGCCGAACACGAACCCAAGCGTCGAGTAAGAGAGCAGCATCAAAGGCAACAGGACCAGCGACAGCCAGAAACTCGTCGCGCGATGGCGGTGCATTTCTTCGGCCGTGTTGCGAAAGCCCAGCGCGCTCCAACGAAACACCCAGCCGCGCGGTGCGCCCTGCTGCGCCCACCAAGCCGAATCCACGCGCTCGTCGAGGAAAAGGTAGATCAGGCTGGCGCTCAGTCCCGCGCCGATGACCAGCGTGAAGGTGCCGAAGAACGGCGAACTCGTGCGCGCGTAGAGCGGCAGGTTGATCAGGCCGTGCAGCGGACGGCCGAGGTCGGCGATGACGCAGATGCCTGCCATCATCAGCGAGATCACGGCCAGCACTTCAGCCAGGCGCGTGATCGGCCAGAGAGCCTGGATGCGGAACAAGCGCACGATCGCGCTCAGGCTGATGCCGGCGAAGGCAAAACCGACGAACATCACGTCGAAGCAGATGTACACCCCCCAGGCCGGTCCGCCCTTGCCGACCGTGCGCAGGCCGGTGACGATGTCGCCGTGCAAGCGCTGCTGCAGGTAGCCGTAGCCGCCGAGCGCGACCAGGCCGGCCAGCACGAGCATGGCCGCGATGAAAGGCAGACCGAAGCGCGCCATGCGGATCGGCGCGACACCTCCGGTCGAATCCCAGGCGCTCATCCGTCCTGTCTCCGTTCGCGTGCGAGGTAGAAAACTTTCGGCTTCGCGCCCAGATGCTCGAGCAGGCGCGACGAGCGCGGGCTCGCCGCCATGCGCGACACCTGACTGGCGGAATCGTTCAAGTCGCCGAACACGATCGCGTTCGCCGGACAGGTCTGCGCGCAGGCCGGCAGACGCTGCAGGTCGGCGTCGGTGATCGTGTGCTCGTTGACGCGCGACTCCTCGCGCAACTTGCGGATGCGGTGGCTGCAAAAGCTGCACTTCTCGATCACGCCCTCGGGCCGCGTCGAGACATCGGGGTTGAGGAAGTTCTTGTGGCTTTCCGGCCAGTGTGGCTCCTTCCAATTGAAAAAGCGCCGCGAGTATGGGCAGGCGACCATGCAGTAGCGGCAGCCGATGCAGCGATCCGAGATTTGAACGACGAGTCCTTCGTCGTTTTGGTAGGTCGCGTTGACCGGGCAGACCTTGACGCACGGCGCATCCTCGCAGTGCATGCACGGCATCGGCAAAAGTTCGGGCAACTCGAGTTCGTCGCGCGCCTCCTCTTTGGGCAAGAGGCCCATCCAGGCGATCGAAGTGCCGGCATCCGCCGTCCTCAGGCCCGTGCTCGGAACGTTGTTCTCCGAAGCGCAGGCCACCACGCAACCGCCGCAGGCCGTGCACAGGTCGAGGTCGATCGCCATGCCCCACTTGGCGCGCGGTCCGTCAGCGGGAGATCCGCCTTCGGCGATATCCACCTCGAGCGTGCGCGCGCTGCTCGTCCTGGCGTGCGCGGCGATGGCCGAAATCCAGGAGGCGGCGCGGCCGAAGAAACCGCGGCGCGTAGCCGTTGCGTGGACCGTGCTCATGCAAACTTCCTCACGCGCACACGCGTGTCGCACAGGTTGTCGATGCCCAGCAGCGGATGGCTGACGCCGCCGACGACGAGATCCATGACATTGGCGCCGATGCCGCGCGCGAAGCGGCCGAGCTCGCTGTGGCCGCCGCCCTCTGCAATGCGCGCCACGCCGCTTTCGACGGCGTGCGTCGGCGTGACCACGCACTCGATGCTGCCCACGGGGCTCTCGATCAACACGTGCTCGCCGCGCGCGAGTCCCAAGGAAGCTGCGGTGACCGGATTCATTTCGACTTCGCTGAAGCGGCGCACATCTCCGATGCGCGGATCGAGTTCGTGCAGCCAAGGCAAATTCGCGCCCGAGCCTTCGGCATAGGTGTTGGGCCGGTAGGGAATCAGACGCAGCGGAAAATCCTTCGGATCGCCTTGCCAAGCCGGTTCCTCGAAGTGCGGCAGGCAGGCTTCGTCGAGGCCACCCGTCAGCCCAAGGCGCGAGAGCAGAGCTTCCGTGTCGAGCTTCGCGTTTCGCGCGCGCTCGTCGAATTCCTGCAACATACGCTGAGAGAAGAACTCGAACTTGCCGCTCTTGGTGCGCAGGCTCTCGTTCCATTGCTCGAACGTGTACGGAACGTCGCTCCAGGAACCGGACTCGTAGAGCTTCTTGACGAAGCCCGAGCTCTTCTCCTCGACAATCGATCCGCGCTGAGCCTGGTGCAGGCCGACGATGCGTTGTTTGACCGCTTCCTTGAAGTCCTTCCAAGCGAACGCCTCGGCCAGCGGCGAGCCGATCGCGGCCGAAAGTTGGATCAGCACGTCCGTCGAGGAGCGCGTCTCGTACAGCCGTTCGACGACGGGCTGGCGCAGACCAAAGACCGCGTGCCCGACGCTGGGCGCCGGCCCGGCGTCCTCGAAGCGCTCCAGATAGGTGTCGTCGGGCAGCACCCAGTGGGCGACCCCGGCGCAGGTCTCGTCCAGGAACGGCGAGAAGCTCACCACCAGCGGGATCTTGCGCAGCGCCTCGCGCCAGAGCTTGTTCTGCGCGCGCGCATAGAGCGGGTTGGAGTGGTGCAGGAAGAGGACGTCGAGCGGCGGAGTCGGCGACTGCATCAGCGCCTCGCGCAGCGCGGCGAGCGGCACTCCGCCGATCGGAATCAAGCTTGGGTCCGCGCAGCCGACGGGCACGTTGGCGAGCGACTTCGTCGCGAGCTCGTCAGCTTCGAATCCAGGCCAGGCTGCCAGCGGCGGATCGCGCTGCACCAACAGGCCACCCGGGCGATCGATCGCGCCGAGCAAGGCGTTGAGCGCGTGCACGGCCATCGCCGAAGGCAGCCCGCTGCTGCATTCGAACTCCTCGCTCGCAGCCCAGACGAAGGCCGGACGCGATTCCGAAAGTTCCGAGGCCAGCCTTTCGATCAAACGGGCTTCGATGCCGCACAGCGCGGCGGCGTGCTCGGGCGTGTAGCTCTCGAGCGTCGCGCGGAAGCCCTTGTGCACGCGACCGGACTCGTCGGTCCACTCCTCGAAACCGAGGGCGTGGTCGGCGACGAATTGTTTGTCGTACTTGCCGTCGCGAACCAGCACGTGCGCGAGCCCGAGGGCGAAAGCGCCGTGCGTACCGGCGCGCAGCGTGTGCCATTCGTCCGCTGCGTGACCGGTGCGCGCGCGCGCGGGTCCGACGTGCACGATCTTGGCGCGCCGATTGGCCAACGATTGCCGCCCGCGAGCTTGCGCACGCGCGAAGGCGACCAGGTGACAGGAGTCGAGCAGCCCCGCGCCGAGGCTGAGCACGTAGCGCGCCCGGCTCCAGTCGTAGGCCGGCAATTCTTCGACCCCTTGCATCAGGAGACTTGCCGAGGCCGTGGGCCCGGCGCCGGAGCGGAATCCGCCGTAGACATTGGGCGTGCCGTACACGCGCGCAAAACGCTGCACGAGTTCGCGGGTCATGCCGCGTTCCTGACCGCTGATGATCGCGACGCGCTGCGCTTGCCCGGCGGCGCGCAGGCGCGCAAGTTCGGCGCCGATCGCGGCCAGAGCTTCCTCCCAGGTCGCCGGTTCCAGTTTGCCGTTCGCAGCGCGCTTGAGCGGTGTCTGGATGCGGTCGGGGTCGTAGAGCACCTGCGGCGCGCACAATCCGCGCGGCCCGACGCCACCTTCGTTGATCGGCGAGGTGGGATTGCCTTCGACCTTGACCGCGCGGCCTTCGACCACACGCACGCGCACACCGCAGCAAGCCGGGCATTGGGCGCAGGCCGTGGCGATACTCTTCTCTTCGCCGCGCGCCCAGGTCCCGGCGCCGGGCACAGCGGGCTTGGCCAGCTTGAAGGGATCTTCCTCGTGCGCGCAGCCGGCCAGGAACGCTGCGCCCGCCGCGGCGCCGCCGCCGAACAGAAGCCGTCTGCGATCGAATTTCGGTGCGGTCATCGGAGAGTCACTTGTGGCAGGTGAGGCAATCGTTCGAAGCGCCGCGCTGGGCGTGGCATTCCATGCAACGGCGCATGGTCAAGTTCTCGACCTGCGAATGCTCCGGCGGCTTGGTCAGGCTGGCCATGTCGCCGTGGCATTCCTCGCACTTCATCTCGCCGAAGCGCACGTGGGCGACGTGCGAGAAGTAGACGTGACCAACTAGGCGATTGACGGTGATCCAAGGAATGCCCTGGCCCTTCTCGCCGTACTCGCGCAGCTTGACTCCGGCTTCGCGCTTGCGTGCGGCCGCCGCGGGATCCTTGGGGGCTTCGGCCTCTGCGCCTTCCGCCTGCTCGTCTTTGTGGCACAAAAGACACTGCTTTACCGAAGGAAACGTCGCGTAGGGTTTTTCATCGGCCTTCGAATGGCAGTCGTCGCAGGAGATGTTCTCCTTCGCGTGCACCGCGTGGTTGAACTCGATCGGTTGCTGCACGGCGGTTTCGTGCGAGTCGCGCGAAAGCCATGACGCGGTCAGCAGACCGAGCCCGGATAGAGCGGCGACAAAAAAGAGATTGCGCATGTGGCGCTTGGGTGAAC
>JAYUUV010000045.1:0-11353 GCA_043754695.1 Planctomycetota bacterium | reverse complement strand
GAGAAAACGCGCGTCTACCTCGAGACCGAGCTCAAGGCTGCCGGCCTCAAGCCGGTCCGCGAGGCGTTCAAGCAGGCCACACCGGTGGGTGAACTCGACTTCGTGAATCTCTACGTCGACTTCGCGCCGGCCAAGGAGAACAAGGACTCGGCCTGGATCCTGTTCTGCACGCACTACGACACGAAGCGCCTGCCGGGCAACTTCGTCGGCGCGAACGACGGCGGCTCGGGCACGGCGGTGCTGCTGGAGCTGGCCCGCACGCTCGCGGCCGGCCCTAAGCGCGACTTCGGCTATCGGCTCTTGTTCCTCGACGGCGAGGAAGCGGTCAACGTCGAATGGCACGATCCCGACAATCGTTATGGATCTCGCTACCACGCGGCCTTCCTCAAGGCGAGCGGCCGCGCGGCAAACTTCAAGGCCTGCGTGCTGCTCGACATGGTCGGCGACAAGGATCTGCACATCGATCTGGAGGGCAACTCCGATCAGGGCATCTACGCCCCGTTCGCCGATGCGGCGCGCGAGCTGAAACTGAGTGAGCACGTCTCGCCGCGGCGCGGAGCGGAAATCATCGACGACCATTTGATCTTCATGTCCGCGGGCATCCGCTCGATCGATTTGATCGACTTCAACTACGGCCCGAATCATTCCTGGTGGCACACCCAGGGCGACGTGCTCGAGAATTGCTCCAAGGAAAGCCTCGGCATCATCGGCAGCGTCGTCGTCAAGGCGCTCCCGGGGCTCGAAAAGCACCTCGGCCCGCGCTGATCAGCGCAGCACCAGCGAGGCTCCGGCCTTGCCCGCGCGCGGCGAAGTGGCCGTGAATTCGAGCGTCGTCTCCGCGGGCGCAGCGATCAGCACGCGCACACGCAACTGCGCGCCGCCCTCGAGTTCGGTCAGCGCGAATCCGCCATCGTCCGTCGGCACGGAGCGATAGGTTTCGTCCTTGCCCAAGCGCAGGCCCGCGCCGGCCAGCTTTCCGCCCTTGACGAGCAAACGTGGCAGGCCGACGGCACGCCGCGCGGAACCTAGCTCCGATTGGGTGCGCAATCCGCCGACATTGGCGATCGTGACTTCGACTTGCCACAGGTCGTTCTTCAATCGCTGCACCGAAGTGCCGGCCACCGAAAGCCGCGGCAAGGCCTCGCTCAACGCCAGCAGCGAAGCCGCGACCTTGCGCGCGAGCGGCGCAATCTCGTCGGTGCGCGGCAGAGCCAGTCCGCTCTGCGCGTCGAAGTCGCCGCACAAAAGTCGCACCGGCAGCGCGCCGAGCTGCCCATAGGCAAAATCGTCGAGCGCGCCGCGCGGGTCCGCGGCGCGGCCGGTGAAAGCGAGCAGCGCGCCCGCGTTCAAGGCCTGTGCATCCAGTAAGCGCTGCAGATTCGCGCTTTCGCGCACGAGCTGAGGTTCGAGATCGAGCGTGCGTTTTTCCAGATTGCTCGGCGCAAAACCGACGACCACGCCGATGTTCTCGTGCTGCACGAGGAACGTGCTGATCCAACGCGCCTCGGGCTCCGAGAGCGGGTAGGGACCGGGATTGCTGAGCGACTCGTCGCCGGAAAGTTGGAACGGATTCCAACCGACGGGATAATTGCGCTCCAGATCGACGCGCGAATTGGCGGACGGTGCCGCGGCGGAACCTGACTCGAGTCCGCTCAGGACGGTCGAGCGCAGGTCAGGATTCCCGCAGGGCAAAAAATACAGCGTCGTCTCGCGCAGCGCGCGGGCGACGCGCTCCTGGCGCGCGTGTTCCTGCAAGAACTCGACCAGCGACGAGAGTGCGAGCTCGGTGCCCTGCACATCCGCAAGTCCCTGGGACGCGCAAATGAAAATCGCCGGCTTGGTTTCCGGATCGACCCCGGCGTTTTCGCTCAGGCGCACGACCCACAGATCATCGTTGCCGCGGCTCTTGCCCGTCGATTCGAGTTGCACGAACTCCGGATACGTGGCGGCCAGGCTGGAGAGCGCATTTTTCAGCTCGCGCGCCGTGGAGTAATGCTGGAAATCGAGTTCGACACGTTTGTCCGGCCCCAGCGTCAGGCGGCGTTTGTCGGCCGTGCCGTCCTGGGGTGCAAGACCAAGGATCGCAATCGCGGCGAGTGTGGCGAACATCACGGCTTGACCTCCTTCGCGACGGGCAGCGCCCAGTCGCCGCCCGCGCGCAGGGAAAAAGTCGAGCCCGCGGGCGCGACCACGACCCATTCGCATTCGCGCGAGATCCCGCCCCCAGCCAGGCGCGCGAGTGTGCAGCGTCCGGATCCAGCGATCAGCTTCGCTTCGGCAGGCAGCTCGAGCGAAAGCCAGGCGCCGAGCGCATCGACGCGGCGATCGGAAATCGCAAGCCCGGTGGGCAGTACGCCGGAATTGGCGAGCCTGGCGCGAATGCGACAAACATCGCCGTCGCGGCTGGCTTCAGCGATGCGCAGCTCCAGACGCGGCAGACTCGAACTGAGCCGGCGCGTGAAATCCGCCAGACCCTGCAAGGCGCGCGGAAGTTTTTCCTTGGTAGGCGTCGTGCGCGCGCCAGGTTCCCATCCGCCGACGAGCACTTGGCCGCCGCGCACGAGTTCGACCGGATGCCAGTCGATGAAACCAAGACCGCCGCTGCTGTCGTCGATCCAGCGCAGCCAGGCCGAGTCTTCCGCCGAAACTCCATCGAGCGCCTTGCGACCGTTCTCCGGCTTCGGGCTCTCGCCGCGCGCGTTGTCCGCGCCGCCCTCCACGGGTGCGTCCAGTCCCGGCCCCCACGGCGCGATTTCAAAGGCCAACGCTCCGCCCACGGAATAGAACCAGTCGACCGCCGCGCCCCGCCGCTCGCGTCCGCGGCATTCGAGCAGCGTCGAGAGCGGCAGACTGCGCCGCGCACTGGCCGCGTTGAACGACGCGTTCACGCGCTCGAAGACGCTGCGATCGGCGTCGGGCATCCAACCCGCCACGCTCGTCGACTTCGAGCCGCCAGGAATCGCCAGGCGACCGTAGTTGCCCTGAAAGAGGATCACGATCGCCGCATGGCGCGCGAGCGCGAAGTCCGCGTAGGTGCGCGCCAGCGATTCAGAAAGCGGCAGCACGCCGGCCAGGTTGTCGACCCATGGCCCCGTGCGGCCCACTGGGAAATTGAGGTCGAGCACCACACCGCCCGGACCGTCCTCATTGAACGAACCGTCGCCGTCGTCGTCCTTGCCTTCGAGGGTCAGCGTGTAACGCGGCGCATCGCCTGGCTTCGCGCGCGCCAAGAGCCGCTGGCCGGCCGGGCGAATCCAAAGTCCTTCGGGATCCTCGACCAGCATCTGCAGGATCACGCCGTCGCCGTCGAGATCGTCGGGACCGTCTTCGTCGAAACGTCCGTCGCGATCTTCGTCGACGGGCCGCGTGTTGCGCCCGTCCGCAGAGCGGCCGGCCAAAGTGAGTTCCAGCGCTTCCGGCGAAGCCCACGGAATCGCAGCGAAGGCGACTCCGGCCGGGAGGTTCGCGGGCTCACGCAACAATTCGGCCGAGATCTCGAGGACCGCCACGCCACCTGCCGGGCCTTCACCATCAAGGCCGCCAAGCAACAGGATCGTCGGGCGTTCTTCGAGGGCCAACGCTCCCTCGGCGCCGAAAAGCAGCGCCGGCAATTTGCGTCCGTCGCTCAGCTTGCCGAGCTCGAGTGGGTGCGCGATCGCGGGATGCTCAAAGACGATCTTGTCGAGCGCCGCAGCGACCGACGCCAGCTCCAGCGGAATCGTGAGCAGGGCCGGAGTCGTGGATTGCGGCGCAGCCAGCAGCTCGCCGGCCGGCTTGACACGCGCGCTGTCCAGCGCGGAGGCGGCGCCCGTCGCGGGCGCTGTCGGCGTGGACGCGGCCGGCGGCACAGACGGCGGATCCGCGGGTTTGGGCGCTGGCTCAGCCGGCTTCGGCGCCGGATCCTGTGGCGCGGGTTCTTGCGGCTTCGCGCCCGTCGTCCCAGCCGCTGGATCGCCGGCCGGCGGCGCGGGCGTCGGAGCGACAACGGGAGGCTCGGCCGGTTTGGGATCCTGTGACTGCGGGTCCGCCTGCACGGGAGCAGGAGGGCTGCCCTGTGACACAGGCTCCTGCGCGAAGGAGGCCAGGGGCAGCAGACCCACTGCGATCCAGGCCAGACTCAGCTTGGGAGAAATTGCGGGATGACTGTGCGACATCGGACGGGGCTAGCGGGGCGCGCGGCCTCTGCTGCCTCCCCCAGCCTACTGCTCGGGTGCCGTGGCAAGAAGCTCCGGACTTTTCCCCGCGCCCTGGGAGCGGGAAGCCGGCACCAGTTCCACGTTGCGCAGAGCGCCGCTCTCATCGTCTACGGACCCGTCCGGGCTCGAGTGAGCGCCAGGTTCCGGGTCTTCCGCTTTGGCCCGGGCCGCGCGGGCCTGGGCCTCATCGCGGGAGCGCGAAGCCTTGGCCGCATCGCCGGTGGCGTCCGGGACGAAGCGCTCGACGTCGCCGAATTCGACGGCGACATAACGCGAGACGCCCTTGACCTCCATGGTGATGCCGTAGAGCCCTTCGCAGGCCGCCATCGAACCCTTGTTGTGCGTCACGACCACGAACTGCGTGCCGGCCCGGAAGCTGTCGAGCATGCCGAGGAAGCGGCCGATGTTGGCGTCGTCGAGGGCGGCGTCGACTTCGTCGAGGATGCAGAACGGACTAGGCCGCGCCTTGAACACCGCGAATAGGAGCGCCAGGGCGGTCATCGTGCGCTGACCTCCGGAGAGCAGGCCGATCGGCAACATTTCTCGGCCCGGCGGGCGCGCGCTGATCTCGATCCCGCCCTCGAGCGGATCGACGCCCTGTTGCAGTTCGAGGTCGGCTTTGCCGCCCCCGAAAAGTTGCCGGAAAAGCACCTGGAAGTGTCCACGCACTTCTTCGAACGTGCTCAGGAAAAGGCGCACGCTCTCTTCGTTGATCGTCGAGAGCGTTTCGCCCAGCGCTTCGCGCGAGCGCGCCAGGTCCTTGCGCTGCGTGTCGAGGAACGTGAAGCGGCCGTCGGCTTCGCTCAATTCCGCGACGGCCTCGCTGTTGACCGGGCCGATGCGATCGAGTTCTTGCTTCAACGTCGCGACGTGCTGTTCGAGCGCGCCGAGTTGTGCGCTGTCGAGCACGGGTTCGCTGCCCTGCGCCGCGTCCCAGCTCTGCGCCAGCGCCAGTTCGTCGAAGCCAAGATCCTCGAACGCCCGGGTGAGGGCCTCAGCGCGTTCGAGCGTCAGGCGTTGTTCCTCGAGGCGCAATTGCGCCAGCTGATCCACGCAGGTCTCGAGTTCGCGCGTCGCCGCGTCCAGCCGACGGCGGAAGGACTCGATCGACTCGCGGGCGCCACGTTCGTTCGCGCGCAGCAAGAGTGCGCGCTCTTCCTGCTTGGCGCGTTCGACGAGCAACGCGTCGGAGGTCTCGCGCAGCCCGGCGATGTCCCCCGCGGCTTCGTCGGCGCTGCGCGCGCTCTCGCCCACCAGGCGCAGCGAACGCTCGAGTTCGAGTTGGATCTCGTCCACGCCGCGCGCCAGGTCGCCGCGCCGGCGCTCATGACCTTCGAGCTCGGCGCGCAGGCGCGTGCACTCGATCGAGAGTTGCTGCTCCTCGCGCAGCAACTGATCGCGGCGCGTTTCCTGTTCGTGGCGCGCGCGCTCGAGTTCGGCAAGACCTTGATTGAGTTCGACGAAGCGCGCTTCGGTCGAGTGCACCTTTTCGCGCGCGCTGACGATGTCGGAATCGAGGCGCTCCAGCTCGCCGCCGACACTTTCGCTTTCGCGCCGGGCCAGGCTCAGCGCGCTCTCGAGGTCCAAGAGCCGCGCGCGCGAGGTGTGATTCTCGCGCTCGGCATCGCCCAGACTCTTGCGCCGTTCTTCGAACACGCGCTCGCTGCCGGCGCGCGTCTGCAGCAGTTCCGTATGTCGCCCGCGCGCGGCGCGCTGCTCGCTCTCGAGCGCCGCGATGCGCACCTGGAGTTCTTGGGCGCTGCGCTCGAGTTGATCGGCGCTGGAGCGCCGGCCGACCGCGCCCTGGGCAATCTCGCGGTGTCCACCGACGAAGCCGGCGGCATCGACCAGGTCGCCCTCGCGCGTCGCGAAACGGAATTTTGGATAGGCCGCGGCCAGTCGCAAGCAGGCCGCGACGTCGGCGGCGACGAACACATCGCCGATCAAGTAGCGCGACAGCGCCTGGAACTCAGCGTCCGTGCGCACCTCGTCGCACAGTCGCGCGACGATCAGACCGCGCTCCTCCTGGCTGAATTCAGGCGCCGGCTGCAACTGAAAATCCGCCAGGACTCCAGCGAGCACGATGCGCACCTGGCCGCGCTGGCGTTGTTTGAGCCAATCCGCCGCGCGCAAGGCCGTGTCGCTCGACTTCGCCACCAATCCGAGCGCGCGTTCGCCCAGTGCCGCGTCCAGCGCGCGCGCCAGTTCGGTCGAAGTGTGCACGTGGTCGGCGAACATGCCGGAGAGCTCAGCCGCGCTGATCGGTCCCTTGCCGCCGCGAATTTCCGCCAGCAACGCCTTGGCGCCCGCGTCGAGGCTTTCGCGTTCGCGCTCGAAGTCGCGCAACACCGCGATGCGCGAACCGATGCGCGCGCGCTCCAATTCCAGGGCTTTTTGATTCGCTTCCAGCTCGCGCGACGAAGTTTCGAGCTGGGCGAATTCTGCCAGCAGGCGCGCGCGCTCCTGCTCGCTGTCGGCCAGCGCCAGGCGCGCGGCTTCGACGCGCGCCGCGGCGTCGCCGGCCACGGTGCGCAGCGAACCTGCCAGTTGATCGTTTTCCGCCAGACGCAACTCTGCGCGCTCGCGCCGCGCGAGCAGCGGGCCGCGCGAGGTCTCCAGTAGCCGCGAACTGTTCAGCGCCGCGGTCTTCTCGTGCAGGGCGTGCAGCACCGCTTCGTTGTGCGCCTCGGAACGCTCGCGCGTCTCGCGGTATTCGTTGCGCGCTTGCTGGTGTCGCGCCGCCTGCTCTGCGCGCTGCCGCTCGGTTGTCTCGGAGCGCCTCGCGAGTTCCGCCAGCGTGCCTTCGACGCGCGCAAGTTCCGCGCGCCGCGAAGTCAATTGTTTCTCGAGCTGGCCGGAGCGATCGGACTCTTCCTCGGCCGAGGCGCGCCAGGCGGCGATGCGCTGCTGCAGTTGGGCTTGGCGCTCGTCCTGGGCCCGGCCCTCGCCGGCCAGACGCGATATCTCCGCGCTGAGGCGTTCCAATTCCGCGGCCAGACTGGCCTGCTCGCGGCCGCGTTCACCGACTTCGCTTTCGCCTGCTTCGCGCGCCGCGCGCAATTCGCCGCAACGCGACTCGAGCGTGGCGACTTTGCCGCGCAGGTTCTCGAGCGCGGCGCTGCCGCTCTGCAGGCGCTGACGCAAATGACGCGCGCGCTCGCGCCGCCAGTCGTCGCGTGCGCTGACGAAGCGCTCGGCCTTGCCGGCCTGAATCTTGAGCGAACGCACGCGCGTCGAAAGTTCGCGCAGCACGTCATCGAGGCGCAGCATGTCGGCCTCGACGCGCTTGAGCCGCGACTCGGTCTCGCGTTTGCGCATGCGGAAGCGACTGATGCCGGCGGCTTCCTCGAAAATCGCGCGGCGATCGAGCGGATTCTGCGAGAGCACGGCGTCGATGCGGCCCTGCTCCAGCACCGCGTAGCCGCGGCTGCCCAAGCCGGTGTCGAAGAGCATGTCGCGCACGTCCTTCAGCCGCACGCGTTCGCCGTTGATCAGGTACTCGCCCTCGCCCGATTTGAACACGCGGCGCGTGATCGAGACTTCGGCGCCGTGGCCTGCCAGTTCCGCGGCGGCGTTGTCGAGCACCAGGCTGACCTCGGCGACGGCCATCGGCGGCCGGCTGGTCGACCCCTTGAAGATGACGTCGCTCATCTCGCCGCCGCGCATCGAAGTCGGGCGCTGCTCGCCGAGCACCCAGCGCACGGCGTCGACGACGTTGGACTTGCCGCAGCCGTTCGGACCGACAATGCCGGTCAGAGAACGCGGGAAATCGAGCGCAGTGCGATCGGCGAAGGACTTGAAGCCGAACAGCTCGAGACGTTTGAGGCGCATGCGGATCAGAGTGGGCTAGACGGGTGGCAGGGAGCGTTCGGGCTCGCGGGAGGGCCCTGGGTTGGAGAGCCGTGAGGGCTCGTCGAACAGGCCGGTAGCGGTACTCGCCCGGCTCGGCTCGTCCTGCAGGGCGAGCGGCGTCGGTAGCGCCGGGTCGCGGCGCAGACGGAAGAAACGAGTCGACGATTCGGCCAGCGACAGCAAACCGCCGCGTGAGCGTTCTTCGGGCAGCGGATGCAACGCGCCGACGGGCAACGTGGAGAGCAGTTGGGCCTCGGCGGCCCAGGGCACGAACCCCGGCGCCGGCGAGAGCCGATGCCCGCTCGAGTACGGCCGGCCAAGTTCGGTCCGCGAACCGTCGCCGAACAAGAGTCGCTGGTTGTGCTGGGGCAAAGCGGCATCGAGTTCGGCGAAGCGCACGGCGGCGCGGTCGCCGAAGAACGCCGTGGTGGCGACGACCAGTCCGCGCGCGGCGGCCAGACGGCGCGCCGCGTCGTTCAGCAATCCGAGCACACGCGCGCCCTGTTCCGGACGGATTTCTCCGTCGCCGAGAACGGCCAGCGCCTCGCGCAGGCCGACCGGGGAAATTGCGTACATGACGCGGCCGCGCAATTCGTTCGGCCGCGAGCCGCGCGTGCTTTCCTGGAAAGCGTGCAAGCGCTGCAGCGCTTCGATCGAAGCTTCCACCGCGGCGGCCAGTTCTTCCAGCAGCCGCTCCTCGCGCCACGCACCGGCGCGGAAAGCCAGGCGCGGGACATTGATCGCGACAGCACCGGCGCAGTAGATCGCCGCGCGCTCGCGCGGGGCGCGCTGACAACCCGGCGCGGCGAAGCGCTCCTTGTCGTGGCCCCAGGTCGGAACGAGTTGCCCGCGTTCGAGCAGGCGTTCGAGCGCCAGCGCGCGTTCGACGTCGTCGCGACGTGACGTGTAGCTCGCTTGCAAGGCGGACTCGTCGACGAAGATGCGCGGCGCGGAGGCCTCGCCTTCCATGTGTGCGAGCGCGTCGATCACGCGTTCAAGTACCTCGCCGGAGCGTTCGCTGCCAAGCTCGAGGTCGATGCGCCGTCCGCCGGCCGTGGCGATCGCGGCAGCCGACTGCAGCCAGTTCGAAAGCGCATCCCCGCGCTTGCCCGGCCGCGAACGCGCCAGAGCTGCGAGCAGGAGCGAGGCGCTTTCGATCACCAAGCCCTGCGAGACACCGTGCAGTGCGCGCGCGCACTCGCCCAGCGCCGCGAAGGCCGCGCCTTCATCGGCGGCGCCGGCCGCCAGCAGCTCGCTCGGCAGTCCGGCCCACAAGTACAGCTGTGGCCGCGCAAGGTCGACGACGTGCAGGTCGCCGCTGAGGTGCCGTTCGCAGCTGGCATCGTCGAGCACGTGCTCGAGCGCAAAGCGCCGCAAGACTTCAGCACTGACGCGCTGCGCGGCTTCGACTTCACCAAGCTCCTCGGCGGCGGCGACCTTGGAGCGATCCAGCGGACGCGCGGGAGTCTGCAAACGTTGGCGCAGATCGTGCACGGGCAGCAGCACACTCGCCTGGCGGCGCAGCGCGCTCTCGAGCCCCATGCCGACCAGTTCGTTGTCGACGAGTTCGCGCACCAGCGCGGTCGAGATGCGCTTCAGGCCCAGTGCGAACACACGCGTCTCGACCCGACCGGCGATTTCCTCCGCGGCGCCGCGCACGAGTTCTGCCTCGTTCATCAATGCCGCGACGATGCGCCCCTTGCTCCAGGTTCCCGGTGCGCTTTCGTCGGACGGTCGCACGCGCGGTGCGCGCGTTCCCGGCGTCGGCGAACGATGCACTTCGAGCACTTCGCGCAGCTTCGCGCGGCGATCGCGGTAGAGAATGTACGCCTTGGCTACCGAAGCGCGGCCCAACTCGATCAGCGCGTGCTCGACGAGATCCTGGATTTCCTCGATGCTCGGCGCCGGCGCGTCGCCCGCCAAATTCGAATCTGCGCTCGCGCGCCGATTCTCCAGCGCCATGCGCACGACTCCGGCGACTTCCGCGGCAAAACCCTGATCGCCCTCGCCGACCGCCACCATCGCGCGCTGGATCGCATCGCGGATCTTGGTCTCGTCGAACGGCACTTCGCGGCCATCGCGCTTGCGCACCCGTTGCAGACTCATGGCGTGCGCTCGCCGGATTGACCGTCGCGGCGGCTCTCCAGGATCGGCTTGAGTTCGTCCAGGAACTGGGTCACGTCCTTGAACTCGCGGTAGACGCTGGCGAAGCGCACGTAGGCGACTTGATCGAGCTTGCGCAGCTCTTCCATCACCAACGTGCCGATCACCGAACTGTGGACTTCGCGGTCGTACTCCTCGTGACAGCGCGTCTCGACCCGCGCCGCCGCGCGCTCGAGTTCCTCGGTGACGACCGGCAGTTTCTCGCAGGCGCGCATCATCCCGGCGAGCACTCGTTCACGCTCGAAGCGCACGCGCTCGCCGCTCTTCTTGACGACCCGCAGCGGTGTATCCTCGACCCGTTCGTAGGTCGTGTAGCGCAGGTAGCAGTCCAGGCATTCGCGCCGCCGCCGGATCGCACTGCCGTCGGAGGCCGCCCGAGAATCGACCACGCGATCGTTGTCTTGTTTGCAGCGCGGACACTTCATGGAGGCGACCCCTGGTGGGCGCGCCAGGATCACACGCTACCGGTTGGGTGTCAATTGCCGGGAACCCCGTGAGGCAGGCTACTTTCCGAGGCAAAAGCGCTCGAAGATGGCGCTGAGCAGGTCTTCGGGAGTCGTGCGGCCCTGAATCTGATCGAGCTCGTCGGTCGCACTGCGCAGCGCCGCCGCGGCGAGGTCGAGCGTGGCGCCGGATTCGAGCAGCCCAAGCGCCTCGACAGCCCGTGCGCGCGCCGCCTCGAGCGCAGCGCGATGGCGCGCGGAAAGCTCGCGCATCTCGCCCTCCGGCGCCGTGGTCGAAAGGATCGCGCCCGCGGCCGACGACAGGTCCGCGAGCCCGTGCCCGGTCCGCGATGAGACCGCCACGACGGCGCGCAGCGCTGCGGGGAGCCCCCCTGCGGAGGCCTGTTCGAGGGCCCGTAGACGCAAAGGGTCCGCGGCGTCGAGTTTGTGCAAGACCAACACGGTCGGCGGGCAGGGGCCGGCGCCCGACAGGGCCCCAAACTGCTCGGAGAGATCGACCTCAGCGAGCGAGGCATCGACGATCCACAACCACAGGTCGGCGCCGGCGCGCAGCTCGCGGGCGCGCCCGCGGGCAAGCCGGTCGGCCTGCAGCGGCACGTGCTCGTCGTCGGCCAGATCGGTACCTGCGGAGTCCCACAGCTCGACCTCGCCGCCAGGAAGGACCCAGCCGCGGCGCAG
>JAYUUV010000044.1:0-14820 GCA_043754695.1 Planctomycetota bacterium | reverse complement strand
CCGTCATGTGCTTTCGTTTCTCGAACAGGCCTGTGCCAACTCGCTAAGAGCGGAGCCAATTCCTGCCGTAACTCGGCTCACCCCGTGAACGCGTACGATACTAAGGCTTCCATCGCTCTCGGAAACGAGGCCGTCGCCTGGCGCGCCGGCTTCAAGCACCGAGAGCCTGGCCAATTCTTCGGCGGCGGAGATCTGCACTAGCTTGATCGCATAGTTTTCTGCGTTCGTCGACAAGAAGGCTTCCAGTGCCGCCCCCACATCGGTTTCGATTCCCAACATCTTGGCGACAACGAATGCTGCGTTTGCCTTTGGGATCATTCCGTTCATGATCGCCTCCAGCTCGGAGAATGAGGTTGCCGTCAAGAGATTAGCAGCATCGGCATTCAGGTCTTTGCGGAGTCCCTCTAGCAGTTCATCGACACTGAGCAGTTGATCATTATTGATATCTATGTAGTTTGCCGGGTTGCTTGTGAAATTCGCCAAATTGCTGGGCGATGCGCCATGAAGAACTAGGAAGTTCTTGAGCTTGGTGGTGTTGGTCCCGGTATCGAGGGAGACCAGGCCGTTCTTGAGCTGCTGGGGCACGCAAGGCAGCCCCGCAAGGAATCGATTGACCATCACCCAGTTATCGTCCAGAGGCATCGTGTCGAAGACGTCCGGTACGTGATCGGCATCCGTGTCGTTATACTCCGCATTGGGGCTACCCGGCGTATAGGGCGTCTTGTCGTCACCCTCATCGTCTGCGAGATATGGAATGCCGTCGCCATCCGTGTCCATGCACGGGAACGGATGGGCAGGTGAAGCGCAGCTCCCCTGAGTAACATCAAAACAGTCTGAGCAAGTGCCTCCAACGATGACACCTGTGTGTTCATCGTGGTTTGGCGCATAACAGAAAATGTAACTACCTGGCGAAATGCCCTGCGGGGGCCCTTGTCCGGGGGGGGCCTGGTACCCGCCGAAGTGAGGAGTGTTGGGAGCGTTGATGCAGCCCTGATAAAAATTTGCGCTCGAACACGCGGGCGCGTTCAGTGTCTGAAGAAACTTGGGGTAGACCACGGGCGGACATTCTGCGCACACCGTGGAGAGGGTTTCCGCGACGTCTGCACCCTGGCCGTGCGCCGGCTGTTGATTGACGCAGAGCACGAGGAGAAGACAGACCACCGCCCTCACAATCGACCACAGATTGGGAAGCCATTCGCCGGACGCTGCCACCGGGCGTCTCTCGCACGTGGAGGAGGCGTTGGGGATCTGCGGGTAGGCGCTGTCGACAGGGCAAGCTGAATTCAACATGCAATCTCCAGGAAGAAAATGGGTGTCGCGTTAGCCTTGGTTTACGGCCGACGAGAAGCGAGCAAGCAACCACGAGGACTTGTCGCTTGGGTGGCGACCAGTGACCTTCCGTGAATCCTCGCTAGGCGGGTCCGTCTCGGCAAGCGCGCTGGCCGGATATTTTTGACGGGTTCCCAGAGGCCGGTTCAGTTTGGTGCTTCCGGCTGGCAATCGCCGAGTCCCATCCTGTGCCCACTCGGGCTTAGCGATTTCTGAGGCAATCGAGACTCCGCCCGGGGTGTCACGAATTCAAGCGCGCCGAGTAGACCGCCGCTTCCGTGCCCGTTTGGAAACGGGCAGCGTGAAGGGGGGCGTGCTGATCGCGTCCTCTGTAGACCAGCCCCTCCTGATGCGATCCGTCACGCCAGTCAATGTCACCCGGCAACGCTTGTCCCTCAGCCAGCCTGTGAGCGACTTCACCTGACCGAAGGCGCGGATCTCAACTGCGACGATGTCTGAGCCTCCGCGGTTCTCGCGCTCGCCGCTGATCGCCTGCTCAGCGGTCCACCCGCGCGCCAGCCGCGCAGAAATCGTCGGGACGGTTACCTTGCAGCGCCGATCTCGCGTCCAGGCATTCATTGACTTCGTTTCACCGAACGCGGTGACTGGGCGCCGTGGTGCTGGCGCGTGCTTCGGGGAACGCCGTCGAAGAACCACCTCCTGCTTGGTGACCCATTTGCAGTTCGAAGGCGAATAGTCTCCCGAGCGATCGATCAAGGAAATGCAGAGCCCTCGCTTCGCCCCTGAGTCGATCGCCCAGCGCAAGAAGGGTTCGAACGATTCCCATTCCTTTGCGACCTTGATGCCGCGCGCTCCGGCGTACGGGTACATGTTGCTTCTCGGATCCGTGCAACGGGCGTGAATCGAGGACCACGTCTTGTGAATCCGCCGCTTTTCCTGAGTTCCGGTCAAGGCGCGCGGCTTCGGCCGCATCAGTCCCATGCGCCTGAGGCCGAGGTACACGCCCGTGTAGCTAGAGCCGATCCTTCGTGCCACCTCTGGCGTCGGGAGACCTTCGTCGAGGTAGAGCCGCTTGGCTTGATCCCAGTCGATGGGTACCAGTTTCTGCCCGCGTCGAGACCGGCCCTTCGGCATCCTCCGCGTTCGATGGCATTCTTCCGGCGTGATCCAGTGGCAATTCCACGGCGCGTACGGACCGAAGTCGCTCTTGCGCGCAAGCCGGAGTCCAACTCGATAGCCGGAGTCGCGGGCCCATTCATAGAACGCCTCAAACGTGTCCCAGTCCGCACTGACAGAGACGCCCTCGCCGCCATTCCGCGAATACGAGGGGTGATCTGGTCGCTCGCACTTTTCGTGCGTGTACCGCCACAGCTCGCGGAGCTTCAGGCCCGCGATTCCACGCCGCGCCGCCTGCCTGCCTTTGGCGCCGCGCTTGGTGAGTTCAGTGCGCACCGTCTTGTAGGCGTAGCCGAACTCTCTCGCGATTTCGGCGAAGGTCCAATGCTCCTGCTCTCGGAGCCGAAACGCTTCGTCCCAGTCGATGGGCGGCCGGTTCGGGTTGAAGGGGATGGCGGCCATGCCGGACTAGCGTAGCCCGCGCTGTGGGATTGGTCATGGAGCAGCGCCACGGACGCATCGAGCTCCTCCCAGGACAGCACGATGCGCGCTGAGAATCCCGCGCCGTTGTAAGAGCCGCCGCTTCTCGCGAGATTGACTTGAGGCCTTTTCCGCGTTGAGCGCTCATGTCCGCGCGCACCGCGAGTGCGCGTTCCCAAGACCCGCGAGCGCGACAAGGACGGACATGAGAAAAGGAAGGAAGAAGGGCAGCACGACGAGAACCGCTGCGAGCTCTGTGCACACCCCCGACGACGCCACGGCCGCCGACTCCTACGCCGGCCACCTACGTGCGATCTCCACGCTGCTGCTCGACACGCTGCACCAGGTCAACGTGCTCCAAGAGGAGGCGCGCGACCGCAAGATCAGTCAGACCGAGACCGCGGGCATGGAGCGCGCGCGCGAGTTCACCGTCGAGGCAGCCTGGGCACTCGGGGCGATCACGGCGGCGAAGGCCAAGGCGAAGCACGGCGTCGTCCTGTGAGCGATGCTTCCGCGACGACGGACAGGGCCGCAGTGGACTCGCCGCCGAACTGCGCGCAATGCGTCGACGCGCCAACGCGGACCAGATCACGCACGATGAGCACCGTGCGCGCAACGGCGAAACCTGGCGCAGGGTGCGCGAAGCTGGCGTGGAGGTCGAAGAGGAAGTGCTGCGGCTGCTGCGCGAGCGCGGGTGAGACCACCTGACGCGCGATGCCGCTGACTTGCGGTTGGACTTCGCGTTCGACGCGCCTAGCTTGCAACGTCACGGGCGAAGATCGCCGCCTCGACTGTTCCGAGTCAACTATTCGAGCGAGGCGCGCGCAGGGGAAGCCGGATCCGCCCAGAGGGGCCGAGGACCTTGCAGGTGGTCGTTGGCCTCGGTTCGTTCTGCGCGGACCCACGGTCAGTGTCCCGATGGACGCCTCCTCGATCTTGCTTACAAATAGTCCCTGTGCCCCGGCGCAGCAGCAGACGAGGCCAGTCCGATGTTCCCATGCAGAGGCAACGCAATGAGTACGGTCGTTCGAGTGAATGAAAGGCGCTTCGATCCCTGGGTCGGCGCGAACTACAAGGCCGGTTTCCATGGCGTTCGCGTATTCTTGCTTGGCGAGTCCCACTATGGGAAGCCCGAGGAGGACAAGCCCAATTTCACCGAGGGCGTCGTGCGCCGCTACACCGCCGAGGGTGAGCGTCTCGCGTTCTTCACCAAGATCGCCGCGCTGTTCATGCACGACCGGAAGGGCGAATACGTAGACAAGGCGCGGCTGCGCAAGTTCTATGACCAAGTCCTGTTCTACAACTACGTCCAGGAATTGTTGGATTGCTCTCGGAAGGCGCCGACAGCTGAACAATGGCGCGCTGCTCGGGAACCGCTGACGGAAACTTTGCACGAGCACCAACCCGCACTCGTCGTGATCTTGGGTCGTCGCCTAGCCGGCTACGCAGAGCCCGTCGTGAAGGCAGCCGGATTCCTGCACTGCACGCTACCTCACCCGTCATCAACGGCCACCAGGCACGACATTCACCACCCGAAATTGCTGAAGGCTCTTGAGGCAGCCCGAGCGCGATAGGGCGATAGATTGCGCGAGGCAGTCAACTGCGTGTGCCGTGGCCCACGCACGCACGCCGCCACCTGGATTCTTCAGACCCCCAATTCTGTCGGCCCCGGTGCTTGCTTTGATGTTGATGACCGCGCGTCACGGAAAGTCCACAAGTGACACCACGCGGCCGTCCTGGATTCTCGCCAGTTGGTTCTTCGTGATGTAGCCCCCGAATCCGTTCCTTGCGCGGTATTTCACCCGGACTCCCCAATACTCGCCCGTGCCGACCACATCCGCCGACCGCGCAGCCAACAGCGACCCTCTTGAACGTCCAACCATTCTTTGCTTCCACGGGAGGATGTTACCTCCAACTGGCTGACCACGGGGTTGGGGAGAACTGCCGCCGCGATCTGGGCAGTTCGGCCCGAGCGGCGGCTGCCGTGGCCGGGGCCTCTCCTCCCGACCAGCTGCGCATCGGGCGCGTCGCTACGCGCTCGCTGAGTATCGCGTCTCAGCCTACGTGCTCGTGGCGGAGCTATTCTTGGGTGGTGGGTCCCAGCGAGTCAGCTACTTCCTCGCGAAGTACGTCGTCGCGCGCTTCTGCCCCTCGGTGCGAGCTTGGCCCGCGGCGATCAGCTTCTTCAAGGCGGCGCGCAGAGTGTCTGAGTCAGTCGAGAACGCGGCCGAGATCGCTTCGCTTCGCTGACCGGGGTTGTTCTTGAGGTAGGCGAGGAGCGCGTCGCCGTCGACGTTCGATCCGCCAGAGGCTCGCCGGTTCACGCCGAGCACTTTCCTTGCGGCGCCTGCCTTCACGCCCGTCATCGCCAGGCACGACGCGACGGTCACTCGCGCATGGTCGAGCGCCTTCCGTAGCACCGCGTCGTCAGTCGAATTGAGCGCCTTGTCGAGCGAGCGCAGGCCCATCGCCATGAACTTGACGGCGGGATTCTTCTTCGCCTTCTTGCGGTCGACGCGCTCTTGGATCGCGAGGATCTTGGCCTGGAGGTCTTGGATCTGCTGCTCAGCGGTGCGTCGTGCCATGGGGTCGGTGTGCTTGTAGCGGTGAGTAGGGGATCGGTCAGTCTAGAAAATCTGTCGCCGGATCGCAGCAATTGAGCGCCGCGATTCAGGGCGGCCGCGGGTCACTCGATGTCGAAGTTCCGGATCACGGTGGCGAGCAGATGGTTGTAATCGCGGCTTGTAGCCTCGGCGCGGAACGCAACCCACTGATCGAGCGTCCAGCCCGCCTTCGTCGCCGCCTTGTTGCAGGCCCCGAGAATTGCAAAGGAATTCCCGTTGCGGCCGATCAGCTTCACGCGCGGACGCGGGAGCCGGGGCTCGTTCTCATTCTCGTTCATCACGCACTCCGCCGCTTCTGCGCGTTGCCGTTTGTCGGCGCGGGGGGCAGGGCCTCGATCGCCGAGCGCGTGTCTTCCGTTTCGATGTGTGTGTAGACCTTCGCGGTCAAGGCCGAGTTGGCGTGGCCCATGAGCTTTTGCGTCACGACCAGCGGCACCTTGCAGCGACCGAGGCGTGTTCCAAAGGTGTGCCGCATCGCGTGCAGGTCGATCTTTTTCCCGTTCGCGTCCTTGCGCGGTATGCCGGCCGCCGCGAGAAGGCGATGCAGCACTCGGTTTGCGTTGTTCGAGGCGTAGGTCATGGGCTGCCCGCGCGGGCTGAGAAACACGCAGTCACTACCGACGATCGCGCGGCCGCGCAGACGCCCGTGCAGTTCGAGAAGCCCGCGCAGTTCGGCGATCAGTTCAGGGCGCAGCGGGATCGCCCGGTGCTTGCTGCTCTTCGTGTTCTCGGCGCGCAGGTGAATCAGGCCTTGCTCAAGGTCGAGATCCGACCAAGTCAACGTGCGGGCTTCGCCGAACCGCATCCCAGTTTCAACCAACGTGCGCCAGTAGATGGCCTGGGGCACGACGCGGCCCGCGCAGGCGCTGGAGATGCGATCGTCCTCCGCCGCGGCGTCGAAGAAGCGAATGATCTCGGCTTCACTCAGCGCGCGACGGCGGTACCGCAGGTACTTCTCGCTGGTCGGCAGCGGCTTCACGCACTTGATCGGGTTCTCGTCGATCATGCGCATGTTGACGGCCCAATTGAGCATCCCGCCGATCGCCGTCACGTGCATGTTGGCCGTCGTGTTCGAGAGGCCGCGACCGGCGAGGTCATTCTGGAGCTTGGCTGCCTTCAAGGGCGTGATGTCGCTGACGCGCACCGCATCGACCAGCTTCAGCGCGCGCGCGAGGCGACCGCCCTTGTTCTCGGCGTGCTTCGGCGACACATGCATTTTCAGGTCGGCGAGATAGGCCACGCTGAGGTCGGAAAGTGTTGGATCGCGCTTGGACGGCACGGCGAAGCCGTTGAGCGCGAGGTCGCGGTCGCGGATCAGCTCGCGGCTCGCCTGCTTCGCGACTTCAATGTCGGTCGAGAGCTGCCTTCGATGGCGATCTCCGTTCTCGTCGCGGAAGTCGATGCGGTAAGACTTCTGACCCGGCCTGCGCTCGACGCATTCCAGCTTGCCGCCACCGAGGGCGCGTCGAGGCAAGGCGCGCTTCACGAGTGCGAGGCCTCCGAAATCGGTTCGTGGCGAAGCGGATTCCAGCGGCGAGCGCATAGACGCGACACTTGCTCAGCGCGCGCAACGCCTGCAAAAGTATTCGCAGCTGATTCCGCGAGCATTCGCAAGAATTCGCGCGCGCAAGTGGTGGGGGAGGCGCCGCCGCCGATCGCCAAATGTGTCGCATTTCCTCGATCATCTGAGCGACGCGATAGCCAGGCGATCATCGAAGAGCTCCCTGCCGCTCGACCTCGTCGAGGATCTGGCGCTCGATCTCCGCGCGCGCGACTTCGTTGGCCGGCCAGGCGACTTGGAATTCACGGCCGGTGCTGGCACGACGGCGGGTCGGGAACCGGAGGTACGGGCGGCCGTTAGAACTGCGGCGGAGCGAAATGCCGTCGAGGTTGATCGAATCGACCGTGCACGAAACGTAACCGAGCAACCCGAGTTGCGTGTCGATAGCCGGCGCGGGCGTGAAGCGGACGTTGGTGACGCCAGGGCTATGCACGAGACACCCCCGGTGACACAACCCCGGCAGAAACAGGCGCCAGTGGGGTTCTGGTTCCGTCACCGCTAGGGAGAGTTGTGGACGAAGCCTTCGATTCGAACTGGTCGGATGCGGACTCCGAGCTGTCGAAATCAGTCAGCGTCCGAGGGAGTGCCCCCTGGACTTCGCGCAGATCAACTTCTTCGATGGCATTTGTGACCTCGGCCTTCACGCCGAATCCCAAGTCGTGCGGCCACCATTCACCGTCTGCTTGTGCTGGGAACTCCCCTGGTGGTGACGGAACCACAACCCCATTCGCACCCCCTTCCGTCGGGGTTGTGTCACCGGCGGGGTTCGGTTTCGCTGCCTTCAGCAACTCGAAGTGCTTCGTTGGGTGACCACCTTGGTCGGTCGTCGGCCGTGAAGCCCACCTTCCGAGGCCGGATGCGACAAGGCCATTGAGCGTGGCTTCCGCCTTTGCGGCACTGCCACGATAGATCCGCGACGCCTTCATCAGCTCGCGCACGGAAATCCGCCCACCTTTGCGTTCTATGAGTTCGACGAGTTCGCGCGACTCACGCTGCTCGGGTGCTTCAGCAAGTGCGCCGTAGACGCGCTCTGTCTCCCAGGCGAACCACTTCATCAGTTCGATCGCCTCGGTCATGCTCGCCGCGTCGATCGATCCGGGCTCGCCGTGCTGCGACGAGTCGCCTGCCCATTTTGCGCAGTGGATGACGAGTGCGAAGCGCGCCGCATAGCCCTCCAGCTTGGCCCACGCGGCAGCCAGGTCGCCGGTCAATGCCAGCTGCTCTTCAGCGTGGTCGTTGTAGAACTCGATCCAGAGCCGCTTGGCCTCGGGCGTTAGCGTGAGCACCTTCGGTGTCGGCCAGCCGTTCTCGTCGCGCTCGCACTCCAGCGTTCCGAGCCGCTCGAAGGTCCTGCGCATGTCTGCGAGCGCCTGCTCGGAGAGGCACGCTTCGGTCCAGCGCTTCGCTCGCCGCGGCGGCATAGCCACAAGTAGCCGGGCCGCGAGGCCGTTGCTGAAGTAGGCAGGCGTCAGTACCCGTTGCAACGTGGCCGGCTGGATGGTCCCGCAGATCGATACCGCCGCGCGCGGCACGAATATGACCTTCTGGGCTCCGGTCTTTCGATCGACGGTCACCTGACCTGCACGATGGATTTCGAGCCACTGCGCAACGTCGCTGCCCTTGCCCTGCCGGTATGCGTCGAAGTCCTGGAACCAGCCTGCGAGTTCATCGCGGCCAAGCAGCAGTCCCCGCGGCGAGGCTTGAAGCCGCTCAACGAGGGCCTCGATCGTTATTTCCGTGCAGAGGAATCGCTCTGCCGGAGGTTGCTGCGGCCGTGGGGGAGGATCGCCCTTTCGTTTTTTCTTCCATTCCGCAAGTTCAGCCTCCCATCGGACCATTGCGGTTTCGTGCTCGCTTTCGGCAGCGAGGTGGGCCGCAAGCTGCCGCTCATGAGCACGCCGCGGCTCACTCAATGCCAGGTCGAAGGCCGGGGTCTTGTGACCGCCGGACTCGACTGCTACCGCCGTCCACAGCACGGCGGGTTCATGCCAGCCGGGCTTGAGCTCGATCACGCGCGAGTTTCCGATCCTCGCCGCGAGCGCCGAGAGCAACGGCAGCGCCACTAAGGCCGGATCGCATCCAATCGCCATTGCACCTTCGCGAACGAAGGAGCGCACTGGTTCGGGCAGGGTCTTCTCTGGGAAGGCGATATAGCGCGGGATCGCGGAACGAGATTCCATTGACATCGAAACCGCACTGCCACGCGAGTCGTCGGCCCGAGTTCGCCGCGGGTCTCGCATGAACTCGGAAGCGAGCTTCAACAAGGCTTCCTCGAAGGCTGGCCGAAGGCTTTCATCTCGACCCTTCAGCGCGGCGTCCACGAATCGTTCGCGATCAATCGAATCCGCGAGGTCGACGCGATCCACGAAGCTTGTGTTGTCCGGGTACGCGGCTATGACGGCAGGCTTCTGGCCTGCGTTGCCAGGCTCGACGGTGAGCATGATTCCGGAGTCGGTCGGTTCCATGCTCACTGCTCCCTCGAGCGGATGCAGATCGACACCCTTCTGGCAGGTGTGGCCTCGATTGCCTCCTGCACGGCGGCCGCGGCTGCGCCGCTGCGCTTCCACTCGCGCGCGTCCTTGATGCCGTCTGGCGGCGAGATCACGCGCAGCTCGGCAACGCGCGTAACAAGTTCAAGCGCCAACTCGTGAGCACCGACCAGGCCGGCGGGGTCGCGGTCAGCGACGATCACGACGCTGCGCGGTTTCAGTCGACGCACGAGCCGCACGACCTCGCGCCGGCTTCCACGGCAGCTTGGCCGACCGATTGCCGCGAAGCCCAGATCGAGCATCGCCGCCGTGTCCGTCGCGCCCTCGCAGATCAGCAACTGATCGGGGTTGCCGATGTCGTTGGGTATGAACAGGCCGTCGTGGCTACCGGGAACGGCGCACTTCGAGCCGTCCGGCATACGCAGTCGGATGCCCGTGACCTCGCCATCGGCCGCTCGCATCGGGAAGGTCCACGAACCTTTGGCCCAGCGAATGTGGAAGTTCTCGGCGAGGTTCGCTCCAACCGTGCCGACATCGAGGCGATTCAGGCTCCAGGCGGCGACGCAGAGCTGGTTGGCAAAGGCACGGAAAGATCTGGGGTCCGTGCAGGCCCGCGCACGGGTTGTGATTTCGAGGAAGCTCGGGTCGGCTGGTGCTGCAATCCGAGCGATGAACCGTCGAAGCGGACCCGGCCTTGATCGCTTACCACCACCGCGGTGAAGGAAGCCGGCGTCACCGAAGCGACGGTCGGACTCGACACGCTGGCAAATCGTGTCGCCTTCGAACTCGGTGCCGGGGAGACCCGTCAGGCACCAGTCTGGGCGCTCGCACATCGGGCAGGGGTTGGAGCGCGTGCAGCGCGCGAAGTCGGACGGGACGCTCACGGGCGGACCTCCTTCGATCCCGGCTGCGTGGCGTAGGGCACCGCCTTCTCGATGCGAGCGCGAAGCGTATCGTCAAGGACGCCAAGGGCCTCGGCAGCCTGGATGAGCTGCTCGGCGAACCAGAGGCGTCGGCCCGCGATGATGGTGGGTTCTGGGCGGACCTTGCCGCGCCGAACGGTTTCGGACAGTTGCGGCTCAGTGCTGCCCAAGACCTGGGCAGCCTGGCCGGTAGTTAGTGCGTATGTCATTTGGCTTCGGCGCCCCCGTCGATGGACGGGAATGGCACCTAAAGCCTCTGCGCGAGGTGAGAACTCGCGAATGGCGAGATTCCAACTCGCGCTACCGTTCTTCGGTTCTCAGCCTTGCGCTGGCCAGGACGCACCTCCCCCAAGCGCGCTATCAGTCCCGCCAGCAGCGATGTCCCCTGCCCAGTTCAGTTGATGATGTCACGGCCAAGCGGCTGGTCGCCGCCTGATAGCACCCACACGTACTCCCGCGTCGATTCGTACCGGGGTGCCTGAGATGCAGGTCTCTTGATTTGTGCCCTCAGATGCTCGGCAAGCTCTGGAAATCCACCCGAGACATCGTCCATCGCCCGCCTTAAGGAGTCGCCGACCCGCTGCCGAAGACGCTTCCGTTCCAGGTTCTCCGAGTTGCGTGCGCGCGACCCGCCTTGGATAGATCGTATCGAGGCTTTGGTCGTCTCGATCGTCTGGAGAAGTTCCTCGAAACGATCTTCGTCATTTATCTCTTTGGCATCAGAGGCCTCGCGTTCGAACTTTTCCTTGAGCCTCTCCAGCTCCGCAACTTGAGGGTCGCGTTGCTGGTGCTGGACGGGCCTGTCGGATTGCAGGATGGGCGCATCAGCATGTTCCTTCGGCGTCATGTGCCTGGGCAAGGCCGGCTGGTGAAGGGTATCGAGTGCCGAGGCAGCGATGGCTTTGTCCGGCGTACTGAGTAGAGCGTGGATCACCGAGAAGCCCTTCTTCGCCCCGAAATCGCGAACGCGACCGCCGCACTTTATTCGCCATCCTTTCCCAAGGCGACTGAAGTAGGCAGCCTTTCGATTGCCGTCGAACTGAGGCGCCGCCTCCGGTTTCATGATCGCGCTGGTGCCCATGAGTTGGGTGGGTGCGCTCTGAACGACTTGAAGGCTCTGGTGCTTGCCGTCGATGCATTCGGAAAGTCGATCCACGATCGCATCAAGCGGCGTCGGTGCCTCAAGCGTCCGACGGGCGTCCTCGATGAGTTGGCGTCCGATGCGATCAGCCTCCTCGGCCGACGAATCAGGCCGCCGCCAGGCCGCCTTCTCTACACGCTCCAACGCCGCCTTGCGCGACTTGCTTGCCAACTCGACCGCCAGCGCGCCAATCTCATCCTTTTCACCAGGCACGGTCGAATCGCCAGGCCTTGGAACGGGTCCTGATCTCTGCGGGTGACGAAGGGGCTGGTCGCCCGTGGGCTCGTAGATGTCCACCATCCTTCTTGCTCCTCCTTCGAAATGACAGGCTGAATCGGCGATTGGGGTTCGCCGTGGGGGGCTCAGCTTCGAGCGAACGGAACTGGAGGTCAAGTGACGTGCGCACGGGCGAGTGCGCCATCGCGTGCCTGCTTGTCCACGGCCCCCCCGGCAGGCAAGTCATTGACTCGCCTTTGCGCCGCCAGAGTCTGTGCGGTGTCAGCGGCGGGCAGCCGCTTTCTTTGCCTTCACGAGGCCCCGTAGCCGCTGCCTCGGGGCCACAAACTTCACCTCGACCCGCCGATGCAATGCCTCCGCGATCCTGCGCAACATGCTGAGGGAATGCTCTTCGTAGTCGGCGTCCTCAAGACGGGCGATGACGGGCTGGGTCGTGTCGGCGAGGTCAGCAATCTGCTGCTGCGTGAGCCCCGCCTTCGTGCGGGCTTCGAAGATCATGCGCGCCACCTGGGCGTTGAAGAGCTCGCGTTCCACGCGCGCTCGTAGCTTCCTATCCGCGGCTGCATCCCGATGGATCAATTGAAGTGCGTCGTTCAGCTTCGTGCGCTTCATGCCTTCGGCTGGACTGCGACGGTAACGGCATCCGGCTACGCCTCCAGAATCCGCCTCAGGTCCGCCTGCCGGGGCCGCGCGTAGACCAGGGTGCTCGCAATCGAGCGATGCCGCAGCGCCTCCTTGACCAGAAGCACATCGCCGCATCGGGCATAGAGCCGAAGGGCAAAGCTGTGGCGCAAGCTGTGAGCAGAACCCTTCGCGACGCCCGCGCGCCGCAGCCAGCCTTCGATCCTGCGTTGCGCTTGGCGCGCGCAAATTCGTCCGCCGTCGCGGGCACAGAACAGCGGCCCGTCAGCCCGATCCGCGAGGTATGCGATCACGTGGTCGCGGAGTTCGCGACAGAGAATGACGCGCTCAGCCTGCTGGCGCTTGGCAACGCGCACGACCAGTTCGCCGCGCTCGAGGTCCACGTCGGCGCGGTCGAGCCCGAGCGCCGACCCAATCCGAAGGCCACCGAGCAACATGACCGCCACCAACAAGTGATCGCGCCTCGCACAGGGACCTTGGGCGATCGTCAACCTGTCGAGCAGCCGCTGCACCTCGTCGTCCGAAAGTCCCCGTGGCGGGGCCGCCGAGCAGATCGACCGCCGCAGCAGCCGTGCAGGATTGTGGGGGACGAGTCCAGCCGCGTGCATGTACCCGAAAAACGTGCGCAGGCTTGTGCGCAGCGCATTGAGGGTCGCCGTCGATCGCCCTTCTAGGACCGCGGGCGTGGTCATAAACTTCGCGACGTCCGTCGTTGTGACCGCGTCCAACGCGCGATCAGGCCCGAGCCAGGCCGCGAACGAGCGAACATGCCGCTGGTACTGCGCTCGCGTGTGAACCGACCGACCGTCCGCTGCGAGCTGGAGCAAATACGAATCGAGCGCGTCGGTGAGACGCATGGTGCCCTCCTAGAAATGTGAACTCAGAAAGTACGGGCCGAGCAGAATTGCCCGGCCCGGTGAGGACGACTGGTTGTCAGAGATCAGGAAAGTGCGAGCGGCACGATCTTCACGGGCGGCGCAGGAATCGGCGCGACCTGGCAGAGGCCAGCGTCTTGCGCCCAGAGCAAGGCAAGCCGAAGAACGCGCCGAGTCTTCGCCCAGGTGGGCTGGGCCTTCGGTTTCCCGTTCTTCGTGCGCATGACCGTGTCGCTCTCGAAGTACGCCTGCACCTTCTCGGGCGTCAGATCAGCGAGCGGCGTCGCTTCGCCCAGTTCGCGCATCGCGAGCTTGAGCTCCATCTTGTAGGAGCTGAGCGTTCCCTGGCCCGCGTCATCCGCCTCGATCGCTGCGAGGTAACCGTTCGCGACGTCGTTGAGGGTCGGGCCCGCGTTCACCTGCGCCGCGCCGCCGTCCGTGGACTCCGCGGCGACTTCCTGTGCGACATCAATCGCGGCTTCCGTCGTTTCGGTCGTAGCCTTCGCTGCCTTCTTCTTCGTACCCATCTGCGTTCTCCTTTGTGTTGGCGCACCACCATGGCGCGCGAAACACATGACGCTCGACGTTCGAAGGCTGCTCACCACATTGCGCTGATTCCTTCGGCATTGGCGGCCGAATCCGAGCGGCTCCCCCCGCCACGTTGGCGCCAGGGCGCACAAGTTCGCGCGTGTTGGCACTGCGGGCCCAAGCTGCGCAGTTTTCTCGCCACGAATCAGGCCGCGCCTGTGGCGCTCATGGAATTGTCGTCAGAATTCCTAGAATCTCGCGCGCCAGGCACACGCCATGCTCACTCGTTCTCGGGGTCGTCGTCGCAGTCAGGAATTCCGTGCACGAGCGCGTAAGGGATGAGCTTTCCATCCTCGCGCCGATGGATGAGGGTGCGACCCAGGCGATTGACCAAGTTCCGGCAGGAGTGGCAGTACAGAAGCTTTTCTTCGACGTCCACCATGAGCCACTTCGGCGGCGTCGCGCTGGGGAATCCGCACGTTGCGCACCGCGCTGGCGGTTCGAGCACGAAGCGCGCGCCGTAGTGTTGTTCAAAGACTTCTGGCGGGAGCCGCGCCCGCTCGGCCTCGAGCATTTCGCGGGGGATATGCGGGTTGTCCCACGTCGGGGCGCGCCACGATCGACAGTCAGGATCCGCGCCGGTCTGTCCTCGGTCGAACAAGTCGAAAAACCACTCCATTCCTCCGGGCGTCCCCACGAGCAGCGCCCAGCCGCGTCTGTCGATCAATCGTGCCGAGAGATGCTCTTGCCACACCGCGGCCTTGATCTGGGCGCACTCGTCGATCACGAGCCAGTCGAGTTCGGCTCCCAGCAATGACGCCGGCGCATCCGCCGACTTGCCCCGCAGCTCGGACAGGCCGCCACCGAGGTTCCTGACGACGATCCGCTTGTCGCGCTCTTGATCCTTCTCGATG
>JAYUUV010000043.1:0-2880 GCA_043754695.1 Planctomycetota bacterium | reverse complement strand
TGGCTGGCCGCGCGACAGTGGCGCAGCTCCCCACAAACAGATCGGTCCGCTTAAGAAATCGATCGAACTTGGCGAGGGGCAGGAGATCGTGGATCTCTTGATCGAGCTCTAGCTGAGGCTCTCAAGTCGCCACGTCCGAACTGCGCGGATGGGTATCGAGAGCCCGCGGCCATCGCTCCCCAGCTGGCAGACGTTTTTGACAGGTGTCCAAAATACTCACTGTGATTTTTGCCACCTGTCCAAAATCGCGGCGCTGGCCCCATGACCGTCCGGAACGAAGTTGATCCGAAAGGAGTCGCAACGAAGCATCGGATCGACTGGAACTGCCTGAGTTGAAGCTCGCCCACGCGAACCGATTTGCAGCTCGGCAAGCGGAATGAAAATCCTGTACCTGACTCGTCCCCTACCACTAGTAAAAGCATGAACCTGCCCTCGCGCCTGGCCGCGTTCGTGCTTGCGGCGAGCGCAATCTCCTGTTCGCAGGAGGGGCCAGCGCGGCTCTACGCCCAAGCGGGATTCATGGCGGAATGCACGCTCACACCGGAAGACATCGATCGCTTCGTGCATGACGTCAGCAATGGCGAGGAGTTCGGACGCATCGAAGCCAAGCTTGCCGAGCATGAGTGCGAGCACGGCTGGGCACTGCGCCTCTGCGAACCGGACTTCATCGACTCGAAGCACGCTGAAAAGTGCTCGGAAACCGTCCTCGATCGCATGGTGGCATTCAAGTACGACGTTCGCGAAACGGACTGCCTGACGCTGTGCGAGAGCTTCTCCAGGGCTCTCCAACGATCCGGGCAATTGGATCGCGCGCTGGCGCTGATCGATTCCGCGATCTCGGCTCTGGATCAAGATCTTCCGAAAGACATGCGCGGATCGTTGCTGGGATGGCCGGCGAGCCGCCTGGCCCAGGTTGCGGCCGACCTCTGCGAACGCGAGGGGCGGATCGACCGCGCTCTCGACTATGCGAATCGATGGGAGCCGTGTTCGGTGTGCGGAACCTGCGCCGGTTACGAGCAAGGGCGCATCGACGGATACCGCGCGAGCCTGTTGTTCAAGCTTGGTCGCTTCGATCAAGCGATCGCCACCGCGCGAGACCTGGCGACCCGCCGCCAGACGTGGGCGTTGAGTCTGTGGATCGACTGCGAGATCGGCTCGGGACGCTGCAAGAATTCGGAGAGCGCACTTCGAGTCTTGCGCGAGGCGCTGCTCGCCGATTCGGAAACCGTGGCCGCCTGCGAGATGGGAAAGCGCCTTGCGGACTTGCGTCATGCGAACTCGCAAGTTCAGTTCGACAGCCTGAGCCAGTTGGCCCAGCTGGACGAATACTGGACCCTGCCCTTGGCATTGAACTTCAGCGAGCAAGGTCTGCACGATCGCATGAGCGCCTTCGATGTCGTTGGACTCCACCTGCGCGACGAGCCCCTGGCGGAAGTGCTCGCATACACCGGCCATCCCGACTTGCAATGGCCCATCGATCGCGCGGGTAAGCAGCTTGGCGTCGATGCCATGGTGTCGATTCGCTGGCGCTGGCAAGCCGCCAACCGTCGCGTCGTCGCGCTGTCGCACAAGCGCTGAGCACGGTGTCAGCCACCCAACCAGCCGACCTTTTTCACTGATCTGACACGCAGCGGGCGGCGTGTCCGGACGCTGGAAGCGCCGACGGGGCAAGTGAAAGGATTCGCTTCTACAGCAATCTGGAACGCAGGAATTTCGGCCGAGGATCGGAGTCCGTGTAGACTCGACTTCGCTCCACGCCATGCAATCTTCATTCTGCCTCGCCTTGCTTGCACTGCTGACCTGCTCGGCTCCCGCGCCTAGGCAAGAAGTCCCGCAGCGGTCGACGAAGCCTCGGGCGATGGCCGAGTGCACGTTCACTCCGCAGGAAGTCGATCGGATCGTGAGCGACCTTGCGCGCGAGGGCACGGACGAGAGCATCGAAGCGCGCCTGGAAGAACATGCTTGCGAGCACGGCTGGTCGCTCTCAGCCTGGGGTGCGGACTATGTTGATTCGGAGCAGGCGCTGCCCTGCTCGGCGGCCGTGCTCGATCGCATGCTGGCGCTGAATGGCAACGCGGGAAGCGTGGCCAGCGTCGAAGTCGCCCAGCATTTTGCACTGTCGCTCCAGCGGGCAGGCCAATTGGATCGCGCGCTCGAATGGATGGAGTCGCTGCCGGCGAATTCGCCGCCGAATCAAGAGCCCGGGGATTTCGACCGGTTCGGAAGCATCCGAAAGAGTGAACTCGCCTGGACGGCAACTTTGTTTTGCGAACGGGAGGGAAAATCCCAACGTGCTCTCGATTGCTCACAACGCTGGAGGCCGACACCGGGCTGCGGTTTCATGATGGAGTTCGAACACCGGATGATGTGCTCCATCCGAGCCCGACTGCTGTGCAAGCTCCAGCGCTTCGACGAAGCTCGCGCGATCGCCAGCGACCTGATCGAGCTTCCGGAGACGGATTGGACGTGCCTGTGGATCGACTGCGAAATCGCCAGCAAACGCTGCGCGGATTCGACGCAGGCCCTGAACCGGCTGCGCGAGGCGACGGGTTCCGACCCGGACACAATCGAAGCTTGTCGGACCGGCAAGCGCCTGTGGGATCTACGGCATACGTCGCGCGCGGAACAACTGAAGAATCTGGGCGAACTTGCCAGGCTCGATAGCTCCCTTGCGCTATCCCTGATCATCGGCTTCGAGGATCCCATCGTCGCTGAATACCTGCAGGCCTTTGATCTCGTCGATGGCCAGCTGCGCGACAAGGATCTGGCCCAGGTACTAGCCGCGACCGGCAACCCGAAAGTGCGGCCGGCGATCGAACGAGCAGAGCAAGCCCGCTACGTCAATGTCGAATATTCGCGGGATGTCTTTGAGAAAGCCCA
>JAYUUV010000042.1:0-11979 GCA_043754695.1 Planctomycetota bacterium | reverse complement strand
CTCTGCCTGCTCCACGTCCGCGCGGAATCTGAACACACCGTTCGAGTAGGCGAACATGGATACGTTGCCCGTTCCCATTCCGTCCGTCCAGGCGGGGATCGGGTTGATCTCGAGAAGTCGGCGTAGCCGAGCATCACTACCGAGCTCCTCTCCCGCATCGTCCACTAGCCTTGGATTTCGAAGCGAGAGGCGTCTGAATTCCGCCAGCAGGTCTTCAATCCTGATTCCATTCCCGGGCAGCGTGTCAGTGTTCAGCATTGCAAGCAGAACAAGCATCTTGTAGCCCCTCGTCATCGGCGTAGTTTCAAGCGCCTTGACAAAGTCTCCGAAGTGGCCGAGCGCACTTCGCTGCGTTTCGCTCAGATCCCCGCGTTCTTCGACGAACTGCATCCACGAGCCCGAGGTTCTTCGTGTGTCGCGGACGTCGAAGTTCTCGTGAAAGGCCTCGATTGCTCGCGGGCGAATACCATTTCGATCGCGGAAGTCCTCGTAAAAAGCCCGGAGAGCGGCATCCCGCCCGGGCACACGCAACAGTCCGCGCAAGGTGTTGATTGCTTCAAGGTCGTAGGTTACTTCGCATCCGGGAGGCAGCTCGAACTCATGATCCTGGACTCGACGAAGCGCGGCTGCTAGCTCGGCGTGATCTCCGACCGGCACCCCCAGCAGGGTCCATGCTTTCAGAAGGAATGTGCGGTGATTGCCGATGTAGTCGATCACCGACAGCGTCTTTCCCTCTCGGAAGCGCAATCCACGGCCGAGCTGTTGTAGCCATAGAATCTGTGATTCCGTAGGGCGCAGCATCATCACCGTGTCAATGTCAGGGATGTCGACACCCTCATTAAGCATGTCGACGGCGAAGAGCACCTCGAGCTTGCCACTCGCGAGGTCCTCGAGCGAACTTGTCCGTGGGGCAGAATTCGCCCCGCTATGCACAGCCACCGTTTCGACCCCCCCCGCACGGAAATGCGCCTGCATGTAGTCCGCGTGCCGCTGCGATACGCAGAAGGCGAGCGTCCGCTTGCCCCCGTGCTTCTTCCACTGTTCGTATGCGTTTCGGGCCCGCGCTTGGGTTGCCAGCGCGTTCGTAAGTTCCTCTTCGCTGAATCGCGAGTTGCGCCAGGGAATGTTCTGGTAGTCGACATCGTCTGGCACACCGAAGTAACGGAAGGGAGACAAAAGTTGCGCTCGAATGCCCTCGCGAAGGTCACTACGGTAGACGAGGTTCTCTTGGCACAGTTCGAGCAGGTCCCCGCCATCTGTTCGTTCGGGCGTGGCCGTCAGCCCCAGCAGGAATCGCGGCTCGAAGTGCGAGATGAGCCGTCTATATGTTGAGGCGGATGCGTGGTGGAACTCGTCAACCACGACATAGTCAAATGCGTTGCGGTCGAACTGGTTGAGGTGCGATCGGCGGCCGAGGGTTTGGATCGATGCGAAGAGGATGTCGGCATCAGGTACCTTCTTGTTCCCGTCGTAGAAGCCGAATGATCCCCGCGGTCGGATGCGGCGAAACGTACGCATCGCCTGTTGCAAGATCTCCTCGCGGTGAGCCACGAAGAGGATTCGCTTGAACTTGGGATCCATCGAGTCGAACGCAGCGAGCCAGGTCTTGCCGATTCCCGTCGCAAGGACCACGAGTCCCGCCTTGTACCCAGCCGCCCGGGTTTCAATCAGTCTTGCGAGCGCCGCTTGCTGGATGGTGTTGGGCGTCGGCACTGCCTCAGGGGATTCTGGAACTAGGTCGACCGGATCTTGGCGCTGGGGTAAGAGCCGGCGCCTGGCTCGATAGGATTCGATCCAAGCTGCATCGAGCGGCACAGTCGCCGGATGCTCGAACAAGCACTCGAACGCGCGGGATACTTCTTGGAATCCCTCGTGGTCGCGACTCGTAATGATTCGATAGTTCCACTCGATGCCCTGCTCCAAAGCGGAGCGTGAGAGGTTGGAACTGCCGACATAGGCGACTCCGCCCCCGCCTTCAAAGTGGAAGATGTACGACTTGGGGTGGAAGCTTCGCCCCTCCGTTTCGAACGCGCGCAACTTAACCTGATCACTATGCGCAAGGCGCAGGTCGTCGAGAATGCGTAACGCGCCAGGGTCCGTAATGTCCTGATAGTCGCCGGTGACAAGGCGCAAGTGTCCTTCGCGTAGTAGTAGTGCCCTCAGGCCAGAGTAGATGCGCTCGACGCCGGTCGGCATGACGAACGCAACTGCGATGTCTGCCCGCGTTGCACGAGCGAGATCGAGCTCAAGGTGTGGGAGCAGTGGGTCGTCGCCGCCCGTTGTCAGCAGGGCGTGTTTGTCAGGGAACGATTGGAGGTAATTCCCCTTCTGAGGGATCACATGGCGCACGCCGCCCCGCGGATCCGATGTGTCCCCCTCTCGTCGCGGGATCAGGTGCAAGTGCAGGTGGGGGATCGTTTGGCCGGCGGCGACACCGACGTTGATACCAATGTTGAATCCATCGCATTTGTGCGATCGCTGGATCAGCCCGCGCAACTCGATGGTCGCCGCGGTCAGGGCGTAGCGCTCTGCATCTGTGGCTTCAAACCAAGACGCGACGTGTCTGCGCGTCACAGCTAATGCGTGCCCCGGGGCAACAGGAAACCTGTCCCACAGCGCAACGACGAACTCGTTCTCGAAGAGAATCGAAGTCGCTTCAGGCGAACAGAATGGACAGCCTGCGGAAGTCATTCGACTCTAGTAATGACGAGGACGCCGTCTAGTTCGTTTCCAACGCACGACGCGCAGCGCCACACAGAGACTCGGCGTTTGGACACGCGAGCCCAGTGGCAGACGGGGCACCGGTGGCTGTAGCGGGCAGGCGCATTCGCCCGTCCAATGCCGGCCTCGGGCCGTGGCCCGGTGAGTTGAAGGCTCGGCTTGAATCCAGTCCGGGCCAGGAGCGCCCGCCACTCTGGGCCGTGTGGGCGCACACGCGCTCCGTGGAGAATGAACGCCGCCACGTGCGCAGCCTCATGGCAGATCACCTCTTCGAGCAATCGTGACTCTCGCCCCATGAGGCTTGCGTGGATAGAGATTCGGGCTGCTCGGGGGTAGGCGCGCGCCCAAGAACGAGTGAGGCGGGAACTTGGGCTTACGACTATTCGATCCGCGAACTGCGGGATGCGCCAGAGGCGGCCAAGGCGATTCAGAATTGGGCGCAAGGACGGGGGCGGCGGCACGCATGTGAGCCTATCACGTGAGAGATCTCACGCGACTACGTCGGCCGTCTAGGCGCCGGAACTCCGAGCGAGTTTGCTAAGGACTTGGTCCTGCATTGTGACCGGCGATGGTTCGCGCTTCTACCGCACAATCTGCCCCAACCCCCAAACCATCGTCTTCACGCCCGCGACCTCAATCTCGCCTTCGACTACCGCCACGCCAAACGCGCCGACGCCCCAGTTCGCAATATTCTCGCGGTGCGAGATCGACAACACGGCCTTCGCTTTCGCTGCGCCTTCGCCCCAACTCAGATTCCATCTCGTCGGCCAGCGATAGAAGCCGCGACCCTGTGCCCAGCGCGCGGGTTCGAATTCGAGCTTCGACAGCTCGGCACCGAAACCGGATTTGCCACCGACTCCAATACTTCCGCCCGTCACGAGAAAACCCGAGCGTTCGTGAAGCAACTCTTTCACGTCCCCGTCGGTCAAATGCGCGCGCAACTCACCTCCATCTCCCGCCAACAAATACGCGCCGTGCCAACCGTCGCCGAACGTCCCCGTGCTCGGATCGGTGATCAAATTCTTCTCCACCAAGCGCGTCCACTCGTAAATCGCGCGGCCGCGCAGCGTGCGTTGCTTCCAAGTCAACGTCGCCGCGGCTGAACGCGTCACGAATTCGTCGGCTCCAACATTCGAGCGCGTGCGCAGGACGAGCGCGTCCACCGCGAGCTTCACCTGATTCTCCGCGCCGATGATCGTCCAGCCCTTCTCAGGCGCGCCCTCGAATCGATAGTGCTTCGAATCTGGAATCGCGGTCAGCGCACTGCTTGGGTTCGGATACTCGCCGTTGCCGGACAACTCGACCCAGCCCGCCTTCTCGTCATAGAGCACCGCAAAATGCTCGGCCTGGAACTTCTGCTTGTCGCGACCGCGGTTGGTGTCGAGGGCGAAGATCACTTTGCCCTCCGTGTCCGCCCCGACGAAAGCCACGAAGTCCGAGGTGTACTCTTGTTTCGCAGGCTTCGGCGCGGGCGATTCAGCTTGAGGAAGCGCAAGCAAGCTGCTCGCCAGTAGAACAAGCCTGAAATCGAACGGGCGCATGGTCATGGGAGTTCCTGCCAGCCATTCGACTCGGATCACCGCCGTGGATTCAACCAATCGCAGGAATTCTGCTTCCACGGAGTACGCGGGGCGGCCTCGTTCGAACTGGATGCGGGCGCAGCAAACGGGCCAGGTGCGCGCGGCTTCCCAAGGCCGGGTCGCTAGGCCCGGGCGAACCGCTGTCGGCGCGGGCGGCGGTCCGATGATCCAAGCATGGATGCGATCACCGCCACCGTCCGCGAGATGTACACGCACTTTCCCTATCCCGCGGGCGCGCCGATGCTGCGCCAGGGCACCGATGCGCGACTCCTGCTGAGTCACTCGCGCCGCGGGCGGCCGGCGGGAGCGCCGATTCGAGTGCTCGACGCGGGCTGCGGACGCGGCGTCGGCTTGATCGGCGGAGCGGTGCTCTCGCCGGACATCGACTTCCTCGGCGTGGATCTCTGCACGCGCTCGCTCAATGAAGCTCGCGCGCAAGTGCAAAGCCGCGGGCTCGCCAATGTGCGTTTGCAAGAACTCGATCTGATGACCCTCGACGGACTCGACGCGCCCGCGGGTGGATTCGATGTCATCCTTTCCTCCGGTGTCGTGCACCACCTCGTCGATCCGCTCGCGGGACTGAAGCGGCTGCGCGAACATCTCGCGCCGCACGGTGTGCTCTCGCTCATGGTCTACGGTCGGCACGGCCGCGAATCGTTGTACCGCGTCGTGCGCGCCATCGATGCGCTCGTGCCGCGCACGGCTCCACTTGCTGAGCGACTGAAAGTCGGCCGCGAACTCGTCGGTTCGATCGACAGTCCCGCCTTCATGGCCGGACCGTGGAACGATCAGCGCGCGATAGGGGACGCGGAGTTCGTCGATCGCTACTTGAACGTGCACGAGACCAGCTACGACGTGCCAGGCCTGCTCGCTTTGATCGAAGGCGCGGGACTCGAGTTCCTGCGCTGGAGCGAGCCGGCGGATTGGGACGTTTCAACACTTCTGCCGAACAGTCCACTGCGCGAGCGCGCGCTGGCTCTCGCGCCGCGCAAGCAATGGCAACTCGTCGATTCGATGTTCTTTCGTCCAGGGCTCGAACTCTTCGTCTGTCACGCGGGCAACGGATCGCGCGAGCCCTTTGATGCGCGCCGCGCGCAGAACGAGGCTTTGTGCCTGAGTCCAGAGGCCACACTGCACTTCGAACGGCGCAATCTGCGCGGTTTGCAGCGCAACGAATCGTTGAGCGTGCGCGTGCGACGGCGTGAACCGTTTGCTGTCGGCACTGGCCCGCTGGCTCAGGCGCTGCTCTTGCTCGAGGATCAGCTCGAGCCCTTCCTGTATCCCGAATTCGTGCGTGTGCTCGCCGAACGCGGTATCGCGGAACCGGCGGCGCGCGCGGCGGTCGAAGAACTGCTGCGCCTCGAAGTGCTCTACCGACCGCACCTCGCGGATCTGTGAGCGACGAGTCGGAACTTACGCACGCAGGGCACGCGAGAGTTCCAAGTCCGCGCATTTCGCGGTAGGGTCGCGCGCGCTCTTCGCACACGCGTCATGTTCCTAATGCGCTTCGCCATCGTTTGTCTCGCGCCGCTGCTCGCGCCGCTGCTCGCGACGTGCGCTGCACCGTCCGCCGTGGAGCGCGTCGAGATCGTCGTCTACGGCGGAACTTCCGCGGGTGTCGTGGCGGCGGTCACGGCGGCGCGCCGGGGTCACTCCGTGGTGCTCGTGGAACCTACGCAGCACGTCGGCGGAATGTCGAGCTCCGGCCTCGGCGCCACGGACATCGGAAACAAGGCGGCCATCGGCGGGATCGCGCGCGAGTTCTATCAGCGGGTGCGCAAGCACTACGACGATCCGAAGGCGTGGACCGTCGAACAGAGAACGGCGTTCAAGGGCCAGGGCCACCGCAGCGACGACGACGCGGCCTGGACCTTCGAGCCCCACGTGGCCGAGACGATTTTCGAAGACATGCTGCGGGAAGAGAAGGTGAGCGTGATCCGCGGCGAGCGTCTGGACTTGAAACGCGCGCCCGAGCACAGCGATACGCGCCTGACGGCCATCATGCTCGAAGGCGGTCGACGCCTCGCGGGAGCCGTGTTCATCGACGCGACCTACGAGGGCGACCTGATGGCCGCCGCGGGCGTGAAATTCATCGTCGGGCGCGAAGCCAACACGCTCTATGGCGAAACGTTGAACGGCGTGCAGCGGGCGCAGGCCACCAAGCATCAGTTTTCGCGCCGGGTTGACCCGTACGTCGTGCGAGGCGATCCGAAAAGCGGCTTGATACCGGGCGTGCAAGCGGGACCGCTCGCCGCGGACGGGAGCGGTGACGAACGGGTCCAAGCCTACTGCTTCCGACTCTGTGCGACCGACGTCGAAGCGAACCGCCTTCCGTGGTCGAAGCCCGCGGACTACGACGCGCGCGACTATGAACTCCTGCTGCGTTCCTTCGAAGCCGGCGAGGAACTCGCTCCGTGGGATCCGCACTTCATGCCCAACCGCAAGACGGACGCCAACAACAATGGTCCGTTTTCGTTCGATTTCATCGGCGAAAACCAGGCCTATGCGACGGCAAGCTGGGACGAACGCGAGCGCATCGTCGCGCGCCACCGCAAGTATCAGCAGGGCCTGTTGTGGACTTTGGCGAACGACACGCGTGTGCCCGAGAAGATTCGCGCGCAATTCAATCGCTTCGGCCTGACCAAAGACGAGTTCGTCGACGAGGGCGGCTGGCCGCGCCTGCTCTACATCCGCGAGGCGCGCAGAATGCAAGGCGAGTACGTGATGACCGAACACGATTGCCGCGGGGAGCGCCGTGCGGCTTTGTCCGTGGGACTCGCGGCCTACACGATGGATTCGCACAACGTACAGCGCTACGTCGACGAGACCGGTGCCGCGCGCAACGAAGGCGACGTGCAGGTCGGGGGCTTTTCGCCCTATGGCATCGACTACGGGGCGCTCCTGCCGCGGCGCGAGCAGTGCAGCAACCTGCTCGTGCCGGTGTGCCTTTCCGCGTCGCACATCGCCTACGGTTCGATCCGCATGGAGCCCGTGTTCATGGTGCTCGGCCAGTCGTCGGCGATCGCGGCAGTGCTTGCGCTGGAGCGCAATGTCGGGCTGCATGAACTCGATTACGAGGTCATGAAACTAGAGCTCTCCAAGGCCGGCCAAGTCCTGGAGTGGGATCTGACCCGTCGCTGACGATTGCAAGCGAGGGGCTCGGCCACATAGCTCGCCTCGTGTGCTCGCGCTCAGAGCAGCGCCCTGCGCGTGGCTCGGCGGCGTGCTGAAACGCAGCTGGAATACCTAGAAATTGCGGCGTTCGCGCTTGCCGTGCGCCACGGATTCGGCGCAGCGCGCGACTCGCACGCCTGAAGCAGTGGGGGAGCGCTATGCTCGAATCCCATGAGCCCTGAAAAATTGACCGAGCGCGCGTCCGAGGTTACTCGACACAGCAATTCATTCGCAGTGGCTCGGCGCGGCTTCCTGCTCGCATCCGCGGGATTGTTCGCGGCGCTGTTCCTTGGAATGTCCGTGGCGCACGCGGCGTCGCAGGATCCGCCGGCGAAGCGTTCGAAGGCGGCATCGCGCAAGGACCTCAAGGTTCTTTTCGTCGGCAACAGCTACTGCTACGTCAATGAACTGCCCAAGTTGCTCGGCGATCTCGCCAAGTCGGATCCGAAAGGACCGCAGATCAGCTTCGAGAGCGTGACGCCCGGCGGCGCGTCCTTGAAGCAGCACTTCGAATCGACCGGCGCGCTGGAGAAGATTCGCGCAGGTGGATTCACGCACGTCGTGCTGCAGGGCCAAAGCCTCGAGCCGGTCGCGAACCCGGAGGAGTTTCAGACGTACGCGCGCAAGCTCGCCGAGGAAGTCAAGAAGAGCGGGGCCAAGGTCGTCTTCTATCAGACCTGGGCAAGACGATCGGATGCGACGGAATACGCCGAAGCGTGGTCGGGAGGCACGCGCGAGAAGTTGCAGGACGGACTCTCTGCGGCCTACGCGAAAGCCGCGGCCGACTTCGGCGGACGCGTGGCGCGCGTCGGCGACGCCTGGCGGGTCGTGCTCGATTCGAAGGATCCGCCGAATATGTTCGAGACTGACGGCAGTCACCCTTCGTTGGCCGGGACGTACCTGGCCGGATGCGTGTTCTACGAGACCCTGACCGGCAAGAGTTGCCTGGGACTTGAACTCGAGCGCGAAGGCCTCGACTCGAAGACCGCGGAGAAATTGCGTGCAGCCGCGCACTCGCTAACGGCGAAGTGAGCGCGTGCCTTCAGGGCATCTTGCTCAACGTATCGAGTGCGCGCTCGGCCAGGAGTGTCCGCGCTTCGTCGTGTTCCTGTGCTGCGCATAGGCGCACGTAGAGCGCGCGCAGGAACTGCTTGCGATTTTCGCTTCGGCGGAATGACTGCGTATCGAAGGGCTTCGTCTGCCAGAGCGCGGCCGCATCCTGGATCCAGACCGCGCAGCGCGCGTCGAAAAGCTCGGGGTCGAAGACTTCACGCGGCAGGAGCGATTGCGCCGCGGCCGCGAGACGATCGTTTTCGCCCCAGGCATTGGGACCCTCGAGTCCGGCCTCGAGACCATTGAACAACAGCGTGGCCTGCTCGGGGTCGAGGAGCTGATTTCGCGCCAAGAATTTCGCCGCGTCGGCTGCGTGCGCGATCGGATGGGCCCAGCCCTTGCCTTCGACCCAGCCGCGCCGGTCGCGTTCTTCCTTCAGTAATTTCACGACGGCTGGGACGAGCGCACGGAATTCGGCCTCGACGAGGAATGGCTGGCGCGCGTCGCGCGCGACGAGCAATGCAAGGTGCAGGGCGCTGAACGAACGCAGGAAAACGCCGTCGCTCTCGCCGGCGCCCAAGCCCTTGTGCAGATTCGCGAGGTGCAGGCCTAACAGTTCTTTCAGATCGCCGACCGAAAGTCGTCCGGCTCCGATCCAGCGCGCGCTGACTTCGTAACCGATCTCGTCGCGCAGCAGCGGATCGGGCGAGGCCGCGAAGGAAGCCAGTTCGAGCGCGAGGTCGTGCACGGATTTGTCCGCGGGCCACGAACTCTCGTCGGCCAGGAGCTTTGACCAGCGCGCTTTGGGATCTTCCGCGGATGGCGCACGCTGCGCTGCTCCAAGACTCGCGGACCACGCACCGGCGGCCACGAAGCAGGCAAGGATCAAGATCTTTCTCATGAGTTTGTGTCGCACCCGAGGCCCGAAGTCTTCATCGCGCAGTGCGGCGGATGAAGGTGAACCGGCAGCTGCTCCAGCGATCGAAAAAGCGGCGTTGCCTGACGGTAGCCCAGGCTGCGCGCCTGTCCATCGCCAAGCTGCGGTTCACGAATCTCGAACGCCGCGCGCAGCCCGGCCTTGGCTCTCCACCGGCGAGCAAGGCGCGAGTAACATGTCCCGCAAGTCGGTCCGCCTGGGCGTCCCTTGCCCGCGGAAGTCCAACGGCCTTCATTTCTTTCGGGAGACAGCATGCGTAGTGCGATTGCAGCAGCCTCGGTCGTCCTGGCTCTGACGTTTTCAGGCCCGCTTCGCGCCGGCGACGAGCCCGGCCATTCCGAACACGGCTCGGCCTTCGATACCGGCTTGCGGCAGAAGCCGTGGAAAATGAGCGGCATCGGTGAGTCGCATTTTGCGATCACCACCAAAGTGCCCGAGGTCCAGGCCTGGTTCGATCAAGGCAACACGCTCTTGCATTCGTTCTGGTTCGAAGAAGCGGAGCGCTCGTTCCGCTGGTGCATCAAGCTCGATCCAGACTGCGCCATGGCGTACTGGGGCCTGGCGCGCTGCGGCATGAACTGGTTCGTGGCGCGCGACTGCGGTAACAACGATCCCGAGCTGAAGCGCTACCGCGATTTCCTCATGGAAGCGGTACGGCGCAAGTCGAGCGTCAGCGAGCGCGAGCGCCTGTACATCGAAGCCTGGGTCGAGGCCTTCGATCCGGAAACAAAGAAGCCGGGCGATATACTTTCACGCAGGCTGCAGGAGATCTCGATCAAGTGGCCCGACGACATCGAAGCCAAGGCGCTCTACGCGCTGTTCTCGATCAGGCCGGCCGGCGCGCTCGGCACGGAAATGGTCATTCGCGAAGTGCTCGCGAAGCAACCTGACCATCCCGGCGCGCACCATTATCGCATCCACAACTGGGATGGTGTCGCGACCGATCAGGGTTTGCCGAGTTGCGCGCGCTATGGCCCCGTGGCACCGAACATCGGCCACGCCAACCACATGCCCGGGCACAACTACAGCAAGCTCGGCATGTGGCACGAGGCCGCGATCAGCATGGATTCGGCGACGCGCGTCGAGTTGCGTTACATGAACGAGCGCCTCGCGCTGCCCTTCGAGACCTGGAACTTTGCGCACAATCGCGACTATCTCTGCTACATCCAGGAGCAGCTCGGCATGGAGCAGGCTTCGCGCGAAGGCGCGCGCAGCATGCTCGCCGCGCCGCGCAACCCGACACCGTCCAACAAAGAGGGCGACGAGACGTTTCGCTACGGCCTCGCTGCGTTGGTGCGCGGCCTGGTGAAGTTCGAGCGCTGGGACACGATCCTCGAAAAGGGCGCGATTCCCTGGCGCGACAAGCCCGAGGATCAACAACAGCGAGTCTGGGTCGAGACGCTTGCATATATCGGTCAGGGCAAACTGGTCGATGCGCAAGCACGGCTCGACGAGTTCAGGGCGTTGATCAAGAAGGACGGCAAGTCGAACGATGGCATCAAGAGCGCGCTCGACATTGCCGAAGGATTGCTGCGCGCAGGCGAAGGCAACATCCTCGAAGCGACGCGACTTTTGAGCGCTGCCGCAAAGATCGAGAGCGACGCGCGCAAGGCGCGCGAGTACGAGAACGATCCGCCCTTCGAGGCCTGGCCGGTCACGCGCCTTTTGGGCGACGTGTACTTGGGCCAGGGAGAAAATCGTCTGGCGGTCGAGGCCTATGGGCAAGCGCTGAAAGCGGAACCCAACGATGGTTTTTCGTATTCAGGTCTGGCGCGCGCGCACGCGGCGCTCGGCAACGACGCCGAGGCCAAGCGCTGCGCCAATGCACTCGCGTATGTCTGGTCGGGCGCGGACGCCGACCTGCGCTGGCGCAAGAGTGTCGATGCGCTCGGATTGGTGACGAAGCCCTTCGCCGTCACGCCCGCACCGGAGCGGCGCTACGAACCGGCGAAGCTCGACGCGCTCGGGCCGAACGTATGGGCGCCCTTCGCCGCGCCGAAACTCGACTGCCTGGACGAAAACGGATTGCAGGTCAAGCTCGAGGATCTGCGTGGCAAGAATGTGTTGCTCGTCTTTTTCCTCGGCAAGGAGTGCGTGCATTGCATGGAGCAACTGACCGCCATCGATGGCCGCAAGAGCGACTTCGAGAAGCAGAACACGGTCGTGCTCGCCGTGAGCAGCGCGACGCCAGAGAAGAACAAGGCGTCAGCGGAACTGGGTACGCTGTGCGCGCGTCTTTTGTCCGACAAGGACCACGAAAATGCGCGGCGTTTCACGTCCTACGACGATTTTGAAAATCTCGAATTGCACTCGACGATCCTGATCGACACGCAGGGCCGCGTGCACTGGAAGCGCACTGGCGGGGATCCGTTCAAGGACGTCGATTTCCTGATCGCGGAACTCAAACGCATGAACGGCCCGGAGGGCAAGCCGGCGGAGTGAGTACGGAGTCAGGTACTTCTCCACCCTACCTTCCGATGCCGGCCGCGCGCAGGCGCGCGGTCGGCGTCGGAA
>JAYUUV010000041.1:0-19110 GCA_043754695.1 Planctomycetota bacterium | reverse complement strand
GGAGCTGGCTGGACTGCGCGATCGCTGCCTGGCCAAACACTTCGTGCAGGGTCTTGAACTCTGGGAACTGGACCTTGGAGCCGCAAGGGCGATCGCCTGCGTGGGCGGCATCGGCAAGGTGCACGCGGCCCATGCCGCCGGCGTGCTGCTCGCCCACGGCGGCTCTCGCGGGCTGTTCGTCGTCGGCGTCTGCGGAGGGCTCAAGCAAGCGCTCGCCCCGGGCACCCTGGTGCACTGCGAGCGCGCGGTCCAGACCGATTCGGCGCTGCGCGCTACGCGCGAAGTCTCGAGCGACCGTCGATTGCTGGAGGCTTGGCACGCGACGGCCGCTGGTGAGCGCGGCTGGTTTCTGACCGCCGACCGGCCGGTGCTTTCGCTCTGGCGGCGCCTGCGTTTGGCGCGTGCTTTCGCCGGAGCCTGCGTGGCCGACATGGAGACGGCCGCCGCGGCGACGGTCGCGCAACGCGCCGGCGTGCCCTGGGCAGCTCTCAGGGCTGTCACCGACCGGGCCACCCAGGGCGGCATGCTGAGCTTCAGAAAAAATTTCGCGAGCCAGGCGGAGCGTGCCGCGGCAACCCTGCCGGCCCTTGTGAAAGCCCTCGAGAATGGTCGACAGGTGCGTTGAAGACAGGCTAAGGGCTTTGGCCCAAAGCCGGACCGGAGTAAAGTTCACCACAGCGTAAACCTTCCATTGACCTGCGCCGGATGCGAACTCCCTGCATTCGCGTGAAGGGCGCGGAAGATCCCGCCTCCCTCCCGGGGGGCAGGAAGCGGTGCCGGATTGTGCTCGCCACGATTAACCCCACCCGGATGCACGCAACCAGCGAGAGGGCCAAAGCCACGCCGCGTACTCAGCGCTCGGCAGGACAATCTGTCCACGCTGGACGACCCCGCTTCGGCCCGCTGTCGAGCGGGCGGTTTGCGCCCGGCCGGGTTGGCGGCGCGACGGGCGAGCGCTGCGTGCTTGACGGGGGGCGCCCGTGAGTCTCGCCGGCACCTTCCTGCGCCGCAACTTCGAGCCGTTGGTGCTCTCGTTGCAGGTGCTTGTCGATCTGGGGGTCGTGCTGTTCGCCTGCTGGCTCGGCTACACGACGCGCGAGTCGCTGTACTCCCCGTCGACGCACCTCGAGAACTACAAGGAGATCTTCCTGCTGACCGGCGCGGTTTCGCTGGTGTGCTTCCACGCCTTCCGAATGTACTCGCCGATCAAGAGCCTGCTGAACGTCGAGGAGTTCGCGGCGATCGCCAAGGGCACGGTCGTCGCCTTCTTCGTCGTTCCGGCGCTGATCGTCTTTCTGCGCAGCTCCGATTTCAAGCTCAGCAGCGAACTGGGTTGGATCGCCGCCCTGCACCACTACATCGACATGGACGTGGATACCGGCCTGTACTCGAGGGGCGCGGTGATCCTGGCCTTCGTTTACATCCTCGTGTTCATGACTTTGAACCGATTCATCGCGTTCAAGATCATCCAGATGCTGCACCGGCGTGGGATCGGGAACCGCAATGCGCTGATCATCGGCACCGGAGCGACCGCTGCGAAGCTGCAGAAGAAGTTCGTCCTGGTGCCGACGCTGGGCTTGAACCTGATCGGCCTGGTCAGCCTCGAGGAGCACGAGGTCGGCAAGCCGATCGAGCGCTCGCGCGTGCTGGGCACCGTGGCCCAGCTCGAACAGCTCGTCAGGCTGCACAAGGTCAGCGAGGTCTTCGTGGCGATCCCCGAGGTCGACGAGGAGATCGTGATGCGCATCGTCGAGGAACTCGAGCGTCTGGGCGTGGTGTACCGGGTCGTGCCGCGCTTCTATCACTTCCTCTCGCACAAGGTGCGCATCGAGAGTCTGGACTCCATCCCTTTGTTCTCTCGGCCCGATCGCGATCTGGGCATCCTCACGCAGGCGATCAAACGCGGGCTCGACATCGCGCTGTCGCTGTGCGTGCTGGCGCTGGCCATGCCGATCTTCGTGCTGGGCGCCCTGTTGATCAAACGCGAGTCGAAGGGCCCGGTGTTCTTCCTGCAGACGCGCGTCGGCAAGGACGGCGTGCCCTTCCGCATGATCAAGTTCCGCACGATGCACGAACATTTGAGCTTCGACGCGCCCGCGCCGAAGAGCGAACGCGATCCCAGGATCACGAATATCGGCCGCGTGCTGCGCCGCTACAGCCTCGACGAACTGCCGCAGCTCCTGAACGTGTTGCGCGGCGAGATGAGCATCGTCGGCCCGCGGCCGGAGATGCCGTTCATCGTCGCCACCTACGGGCCGATCGAGCGCGAACGCCTGCGCGCGAAACCTGGTCTGACCGGCCTGTGGCAGATTTCCTATGCGCGCGGCGAAGCGATCCATGAAAACCTGGACTACGACCTCTACTACATCGAGCACCAATCGATCATGCTGGACTTCGTGATCATGGGTTTGACCGGTTTTGCCGTGTTCAAGGGCACCGGCGCTTACTGAGCGCCAGACAACGTGCGCATCCTGCACGCGATGGAGTGCACGATCGGCGGTGCGCGCCGGCATCTGGTCGACGTTGCCGGCGGTCAACTTGCACGCGGTCATGAAGTGGGCTTGGCGGTAGCCTGCGAGCGCGAGCCGCGCTTTCGCCAAGACTTGAATGCACTGCAGCAGGCCGGCGCCACGCTGTTCGAGATCCCGATGTTGCGCCAGATCGCGCCATGGCGCGACGCGCGCCAGATTTCGCAGTTCAGGCGCTGCCTGCGCGAATACGCACCACAGATCGTGCACACGCATTCGAGCAAGGCCGGCGTGCTCGGGCGCGTTGCGTCGCTGCTCGAGGGGACGGGCCTGCGCGTGCACACCCCGCACACGTTCGCGTTCCTTTTTTCGGCCGAATTCGGCCCGCTGCGTCGCGCCGTTTTTCGCCGGGTCGAGACCGCGCTGGCCAAGCGTACCGCCTGCATGGTCGCGGTCAGCGAGGGCGAGGCCGAGACCTTCCGCGCCTCTGGAGTGGTGGCCGCGGAGCGCATTCGAGTCGTGCGCAATGGCATCGATCCGACGCCGTGGCTGTGCGCACGCCCCTTGGATCGCGCGACCCTCGGCGTGCCGGCCGAAGCGCCGCTGATCCTGGTTGCCGGACTGTTGCACATCGCGAAAGGTCAGGATCTGGCCATCGAGGCCTTGACCCGGCCGGGGCTCGAACGCGCGCACTTGGCTCTGCTCGGCGAGGGGACCTCGCGGGCTTCGCTCGAATCGCAGGTGCGGCAGCTCGGCCTCGAGTCGCGCGTGCACATGCCCGGCTGGAGCGAAAACATGCCCGGCTGGATGGCCGCCGCGGACGTCGTGCTCGTTCCTTCGCGTTGGGAAGCCATGCCCTACATCGTGCTCGAAGCCATGGCCAGCGCGCGGCCGCTGGTCGCGACGCGCGTCGACGGCGCGCGCGAGATGATCGTCGACGGCGAACACGGCGTGCTGTGCGACATTGGCGCTGTCGATTCGATTGCCGACGGACTTTTGCGTGTGCTCGGCCTCGCAGCGTCGCGTCGCGCAGAATTGGGCGCTCACGCGCGCGAACGCCTGCTCGGAATGGGCACCGCGGAGCGCATGGTCGATGAACTGCTCGCGTTGTATACACAGCTGGGATGAACGTCCTTCACCTCATCACGACGCTCGACATCGGCGGTGCGGAGATGCACGTGCTGGCGCAGGTCCGCGGGCAGGTCGAGCGCGGCCACTGCGTGCGCGTCGCCTACCTCAAGGGTGAAGGCCGGCTGCGCGAAGATTTTCTGGCCGCCGGCGCACAGTCCGTGCACGCGATCGGACTGGGATTTTTCTCGTTGCCGCGCCTGTGGCCACAGCTGCGCTGGGCCGACATCGTGCACACGCACCTGCTCAAGGCCGATCTCTTCGGGGCACTCGCGGCGACGCTGGCCGGCCGGCGCGCGAATCTGATCGCCAGCAAGCACAACGACGAGCACGTCCTGCGCAAAGCGCTGGTGGGTCGCGTGCACGGCATGGTCGGTCGCCTGCCGCGCTGCACGATCGTGCTCTCCGATCACGTCGGCCGCTTCATTGCCGAGTACGGCCGCGTGCCGATTGCCATGCAGCGGCGCATCTACTACGGACTGGATCCGCGACCCTTCGAGCAGGCCGCGAAGATGTCCGCTGCGCAGCGCGAACAGGTCCGCGCCGAATTCCATTGGCACCCCAGCGACATCATTTTTATTTGCGTGGCGCGCTTCGCTGCGCAGAAAGCCCACGATGTGCTGCTGCGCGGATTCGCCGAGGCGCTGCGCGCTCGCAAGGTCGACGATCCAAGACTGCGACTCTTGCTGATCGGCGATGATCCCTTCGGCGACGGCCGGGTGCGGGCCGAGGCGCTGGCGGCGGAACTAGCGCTCGGCGCCGACGTGCACTTCGCCGGACTGCGCCGCGACGTGGCGCGCTGCGTCGGGGCCTGTGACGTGTTCGTCATGACTTCACTCTGGGAGGGGCTGGGCCTGGTCTTCCTCGAAGCGATGGCTGCATCGCGGCCGGTGCTTGCGACGCGCGTCTCGGCCGTGCCGGAGGTCGTGCTCGACGGTGTGACCGGAATCCTGATTCCACCCAGCGCCAGCGCGCCCCTGGCCGAGGCCATGCTGCGCCTGGCCCGGGACGGCGCGCTGCGCGAGCGCCTGGGAGCCCTGGGCCACAGCCGCGTCGTCGAACTTTTTGCACTGTCGCGCATGATCGACGAGACGCTCGAGGTCTATGCGCTGCATGCCCGGCGCAGGCCCCCGGGGCAGGATAGAGTCAAGAAGGCGAGTCTTCCGGGCCGATAGCCCCGACTCGCGACCGAACCGTGGAACGAGCCGACACCAAAATCCCGCCGGCTACCCTGACACCTGACGAGCAGGCTGTTTCGCCGGTCACGGAGACTGCCCGGGCGCAGGCCTTTCCGCGCGGGCCCGACCGACGCCGCAGGCCGACGAGCCGCTGGTCGCGATACGCCCTGTGGGGCGGCCGACGGCGCGGCCCGCGACGAGACGAGGAGCTCGAGGGCAGCTTCGTCGATCAATACTCGGGCAGGCTGTTCATCCTGATGATCTGGATCGGAATGATGAACATCGGCGACAGCTTTTTCACGCTGTTTCACCTGCAGGCCGGCGGCATCGAGCTCAATCCATTCGCCGCCATGCTGCTGGGCACCGGCCGCACCGGCTTCGTGGTGATGAAGTCGCTGCTGATCAGCATTCCGCTGCTCGTGCTGTGCTTGCACAAGAACTTTCACCTGGCGCGCGTGGGCCTGTGGGTGGCCGCCAGTTGTTACAGCCTGCTCTTCGCCTACCACGTCTGGCTGCTTTGACCGTCGACAGGCGGGGGCGCGCGTCGGCACACTGCAGCGCCATGTCTTCTCCGCTGCGCATCGCACGCATCATCGCGCGCATGAATCTCGGCGGACCGGCGCGCCAGATTCTGGCCAGCGATCCGTGGCTCGCCGCGCAGGGCCACGCCGTGCGCGTCTTCACGGGCACGCCGCAGGCGGGCGAGGGTGATCTCTTCGATGCGGCGCGCGAACGCGGCATCGACATGGTGCGCGTGCCCGGTCTGGCGCGCGGCGTGTCGCTCTCGATGGATTTTCGCGCGCGCGGCTTTTTGCGCGATGCGCTGCGCGAGTTCGATCCCAACGTCGTGCACACGCACGCCTCCAAGGCCGGAGCGCTCGGTCGCCGCGCGGCGAGCGTGGTGCCGAATGCCGCGCGCGTGCACACGTTCCACGGTCACGTGCTCGAAGGCTACTTTGGAGCGACGGTTTCGCGCGGACTGGTGGCCATCGAGCGGCGGCTTGCGGCGAAAACCGACCGGCTCGTGGCGGTCTCGCACTCGACCGCGGAAGACCTGCTGCGCCTGGGCGTGACGCAGGAGGAGAAACTCGTCGTCGTGCCGCCGGGGCTCGAGCTCGAAGAGTTCTTGCAGATCCCGTTGTCGGGCCCGGCGCGGCGCGACGGGGCCTTGCGCCTTTCGGTCGGCGCGGGCGAGGACGATGTCCTGGTCGGCGTGGTCGGTCGCCTGGCCGAGGTCAAGCGGCCCGAGTGGGCGCTCGACGTGTTCGACCTGCTGCGCGCGCGCTACCCGCAGCTGATGCTGGTGTTCATCGGCGACGGCGAATTGCGCGGCATGCTCGAGCGGCGCATCGCCGCGCTCGACGCGGACGGGCAGCGTCGGGTGCACATGCTCGGAGCGCACAGCGACATGGCCGCGGTGCTGCGCGACCTCGACGTCGTGCTCGCAGCTTCGCGCAGCGAGGGCATGCCGGTGGCCCTGATCGAAGCCGGCGCCGCGGGACTGCCGGTCGTCGCCACGCGCGTTGGCGGTGTGCCGGAGCTCGTGGCCGAAGAGCGCACCGGATATCTCGGCCTCAGCGTCGACGAATTGGCCTATGGCCTTTCGAAGTTGCTTGACGCGCCGGTCTCGCGTTCGCAATTCGGTCAACGCGCCAAGCTGCGCGTCGAAAAACGCCACAGTGCGCCGGCGCTGGGCACGCAACTCGAGCGCCTGTACCAAGCGGTGGTCGCCGAGCGCAGCGCCAAACGCTGACCCGATGCGCCTTTTGTTCATCACGCAGGTGCTCGATCGACAGGACGCCGTGCTCGGCTTCGTGCCGCGCTGGGTCGACAGTTTTGCCAAGCAGGTTGAACGCGTGCGCGTGATCGCGCTCTCGATCGGCGACCTGAGCGGACTTGGGTCCAATGTCGACGTGCGCGTCGTCGGCCGCAAGGGCACGCTGCGACGCTACCTGCGCTACCGCTCGTTCCTGCGCGAAGCCTTCGTCAAGGACGGCTTCGACACCGTGCTGGCGCACATGATTCCGCGTTATTCGAGCGTCGCCGCCGGCCCGGCGCGGCGCGCGGGCGCGCGCCATTTCCTGTGGTACACGCACGGTGCGGTCGATCACCGCTTGCGCAAGGCCGAGCGCGTGGTCGAGAGCATTTTCACGGCCAGCGAAGAATCGATGCGTCTGGACACGCCGAAAAAAGTCGTCACCGGCCACGGCATCGACCTCGAGCACTTCGACGCGCGCGGGACTGTACCGCTGGGCGCGCCGCGCCTGCTTTCGGTGGGGCGCATGACGCCTTCGAAGGATCCGCTGACCCTGATTGAAGCGCTGGCGCTGCTCGTGGCCGAGGGCCGCGACGTGAATCTGGACATCGTCGGCGGGGGCCTCGCCGCGGGCGACAGCGAATACGAAGTGGGCGTGCGCCGGCGCAACGACGAATTGGCGCTCAACAAGCGCGTCGTGATGCATCAGAGCGTGCCGTATCTGCGCATTCCCGACTACTTTCGGCGGGCGAGCGTGTGCGTGAACTCGAGCTTCACGGGTAGCGTCGACAAAGTCGTGCTCGAAGCCATGGCCTGTGAGCGAGCGATCTTGTCGTGCAACGATTCGTTCCCGCGCATCGTCGCTTCACTGGGGCCCGAGGCCAAGCGTTTGTGCTTCGCTCCCCACGACGCGCGCGATCTTGCCGCGAAATTGCGCGTGTTGCTCGATCTAGGCGCGGCGGAACGCAGCGCGCTCGGCGCGCGGCTGCGCGCGATCGTGGCCCGCGATCACGAAGTCGACGCCTTGATCGCGCGCCTGGTGGCGCTGATGGAGCGGCCCAAGTGACCCGGGTTTCGGTCGTGATCCCGTCGTGGAACACGCGCGAATGGCTCAGCCGCTGCCTGACAGCCTTGGCGCGCTGCGGCGGCGAACTCGAGATCGTGGTCGTCGACAATGCCTCGAGCGATGGCTCGGCGGAACTGGTGCGCAGCGAGTTTTCGGCAGCGAGCCTGATTGCGAACGCGAAGAACGAAGGCTTCGCCCGCGCCTGCAATCAGGGGCTGGCACACAGCTCTGCGCCCTTCGTCCTTTTCTTGAATAGCGACACGGAAGTGGCCCCGGATGCGATCGAGCGCTTGACTCAGTTTCTCGAGCAGCACGCGGCCTATGCGGCGGCGGCTGCGCGCCTTGTGAATCCCGACGGCTCGACTCAGCGCGCCTGCATGAATCTGCCGGGCCTCGGCACGCCGCTGTGGTTCGCGACACCTCTGGAGCGCTGCTTCCCGAACAGCCGTGAACTCGAGCGCTACTTCGCGCGAAACTTCGATTACGAGCACGACGGCGACGCACAGCAACCGCCTGCCGCCGCGTTGCTGCTGCGACGTTCCACGCTGGAAGCGATCGGAGCCTTCGACGAGTCGATGTGGTTGTTCTTCAACGACGTCGATCTTTCCAAGCGCCTTGCTCTGGCCGGATGGCGCACGCGCTATCTGTGCGATGCGCGTGTCGTGCACGCCGGCGGCGCGAGCACGCGTCAGTTCGGTGCCCAGCTCGAGCGCTGGCATCTCGACCGCCTGGCGTACTTTCGCAAGCACCACGGCTGGTTCGCAGGTGTCTGGGTGAAGGCCTGCACGAGCTTGGCCTGGAGCGATTTCGTCTGGACGAACCTGTGGCGGCGACTGCGCGGAAAGGCCGAGTTGCCTGCGGAAGCGCTCGGCCCGACCACACGCGCTTTCGTGCGTTTCCTCGGAGCCTGAATCCGGCTGCTCGATCCCGAGGCGTTGTGGGATAGACTGCCCCATGCTCCCCGTGTCCATCCCGGCCAACTCCACCCCAGGCGCCCGAGGCTTTGTCACCACGCTGCGCGCGGGTCTCAACGCGGGCTTGATGAACGGGATGCTGTTCGGCCTCGCCGACGGGATCATCGCCGGGCTTTCCACCAAGCCGGACGGAGTTTTCGCCTGGCTGGGATGTTTGGGGCTCTCCGTCCTGACCTACGGCCTGGTCTGGATCGGCGTGCTTATGCTCGCTTCGCCGATCTTGCATGCCCTGCTGCGCACGAAGGATCTGTACGGCAGATTCCGCGTGCTGCTGATCCTGGCCTTCGGACTCGGGCTGTTCCTCGAACTCTATTGGTGGACGCGGCCGTACTTGCTTTCAGGTCACGCGGCCTTGGATCCGCGGCGCCTCGCGCTTGCAGCACTTTTCCTCGCGCTCGGCATGGGCCTCTCGCTCGCCTGCGGGCGACTCTTGCGCCGCCTGCCGGGTGCCGTGCCGATGACGGCGACGATCGCGGTGCCGCTGTTGTGGATTGTCGGCGGCGCGTACCTGCTCTCGACCCACTCGGCGACCGTCGGTCGCGGCGACTTGAACGCGCGCAATCGCGAATTGCCCAACGTGCTCTTGATCGTCTGCGACGCGCTGCGCTCGGACGTGATCGGTGCCTATGGCAACACGAGGGTCAAGACGCCCGTGATCGACGAGCTCGCGAAAAACGGCGTGTTGTTCGAGAACACGATCGTCACCGCCCCGTTCACCTGGGCCAGCTTCGGATCGATCCTGACCGGAAAATATCCGCGCCGGCATGGCCTCGTGAAAATGGATCCGCGCCATCGCATGGGTGGCGACAACGTGACGCTGCCCTGGCAGCTCAAGTCGGCGAAGCGGCTTGGCGACGGCGTGAAACTCGAGGATCGCGACTTCATCAGCGCCACGTTCATGACCGGCACGCTGTCCCACGGCTCGGGACTGGCGCGCGGGTTCGACATCTACTACGAAGCGCTGGTCGGCCACGACATCGTCGACACGGCCTCGGCCTGGAGCATTTTTCGCTCGCAGCTCGTGCTTTCGATCTTGCGCGACAAGCTCGCGCAGAGTTTCGATTCGAGCCGCGTCGTGTCGGTCGCGCGCAAGTGGTTTGGCGAGCAGTCGGGCCAGCGCTTCATGGTCATGGTGCATCTGTACTCGACGCACACGCCCTACGATCCGCCGAAGAAATTTCGCGAGATGTACTGCGATCCGAAGTACAGCGGGCCCGTGACGGCGTTTTATGCCGAGCATCGGCTCATGATCGAGTCTGGCGAGGCCAAGCCGACCGACGCTGACATGGAGCAGATCCGCAATCTCTACTATGCCGGTGTGTCCCAAGCCGATTTCATGATTGGCGAATTGCTGGCGCAACTGCGCGCTAGCGGCGCGCTTGACAATACGTTGGTCATGCTCACGGCCGACCACGGCGAAGAGCTCGGTGATCACCATCTTTGGGAGCACAATTGGCCTTTCCAGACCAATCAGTCGGTGCCACTGGTGATGGCCTTGCCGGGCAAGTTGCCTGCGGGTCGGCGCGTTGGAGCCGGAGTCCAGTCGATCGATATCTTCCCGACGATTCTGGAGTTGTTGGGGCTCGATCTGCCGGAGGCCGCGAAGGGAACGGACCCGCTCGGACAGATTGACGGCAAAAGTCTGATGCCGCTGATCCGAAGTGAAGTGAAGACCCTCAGGCCATTCGCATTTTGCGAGAACGAGGTCTTTCTCTCGGTGCAGGACACGGCGGCGAGTGGGCCGCGCTACAAGTTGATCGTCGCGGCCAACCAGGACTGCGGGCAGAGTCTCAAGGCTCAGAGCGGGGACGGGCTGCGGCCGATGCTCTTTCGACTCGACGTCGATCCGACCGAGAAGGACAATCTGCTCGAGCGCGAGCCCGCGCAGGCTCAGCGGTTGCTTGACGCGCTCTGCGAGTGGGACACTTCGTTGCCGATCCGCCAGCAGGATGTCCTGGAATCAGATCGCGACACAGTCGATCTCGAGTTGCTGCAACTGCTCGGGTACGCGGACAATCCTCACCCGCCGAAAAAACCTGGAACCGTGGACAAGGGTCAAGGCGCGGCGCGTCCCGTCGATCGTGATCACTGAGCGCGAGTTCGTCCTGGTCGCGAATACGAAGCTGCCTTCCCAGCGCGCGCAGGCGCTGCAGGTCGTGCAGTCGTGCGCGGCGTTTGCGCGCGCCGGCTGGCCGAGCACTTTGCTCGTGGCGCAGCGGCGCAACACACCCAAGTTGCGCGGCAGCCGCGACATTTTCGACTACTACGGCGTTCCGCCTGGGCCGCGGCCGGAGATTTTGCGCGCGAAGTGCATCGATTGGATCGAGCGCGTTCCGGTGAAACTGCAGTTCCTGCCCTCGCGTCTCCAAGAATGGAGCTTCGCGCGTTCCGCGGCGCGACTCTTGGTCGAACGATTTCCCGAAGCACTGGTCCTGGCGCGCGAGATCGAAGTCGGCCACGCGCTTGCGCGGGCGAACAAGCGCGATTACCTGCTCGAGATTCATCGCGTGCCGCAGGGCAAACTGCGCCGGCGTTGGCTGCTCGAAGCGGCGCGCTGCGCCTTGGGCACGATCGCGATTTCCGGCGGCGTGCGCGAGGACCTGGTCGCCTTGGGCCTCGATCCAGACCGCGTGCGCGTCGAACACGACGCGCTGGAACCGTCGCGTTTCGTGAACATGCCGACGCGCGACGCGGCGCGCGCTGCGCTCGGACTTCCGGCAGCGGAAGCCGTCGTCGTCTACACCGGTGGGCTCTTGGAATGGAAGGGCGTCGATGTGCTCGTCGACGCCGCGCGCCAATTGCCCAAACTGCGTTTCGTGATCGCGGGCGGCATGGACGGCGACATTGCAGCGCTGCGCGAGCGCGCGCGCGGACTGGAGAACGTGCGCATCGACGGCTTTCAGCCGCCCGAGCGCGTGCCGCTCTACCTCGCGGCCGGCGATGTCGGGGTCGTGCCCAACCGCTCGAAGCCACAGATCAGCGCGCGCTACACATCGCCGCTGAAAGTTTTCGAATCGTTCGCGGCCGGATTGCCGCTGGTGGCGAGCGACCTGCCGGCGCTGCGCGAACTCTTGGAACCGGACCTGGACGCCGTACTCGTCGCGCCCGACGATCCCGGCGCCTTGGCGCTCGGCCTCAGCCGACTGCTTGCCGACTCCGCATTGCGCGCGAAGTTTCGCGAACGCGGGCTGGCGCGGGCGAAGGACTGCAGCTGGGATGCGCGCGCCGCGCGCATCCTCGCCTGGGCGAAGGAGCGTGGTTGCTGCGCGCCTGTCTGAGCGCGATCATCCCAGACTTCGATGCGCGTTCTCTTCCTGACTGATTCGCTCTCCGACCTCGATGGAGTGGGGCGCTACGCCGTGCGCTTGATCGAGGCCCTGCAGCGTCTCGATCCGAGCCTGGAAGTCGAGATCCTGCTGGCGCGAAAACACCGGCCGACTTCATCCGCGGTTCCCGCCCATTGGAGAGTGAGCGTTGCCCTGCCGCCGGACTATTTCTTTCACATGTCCAGGCCGAAGTTCTGGCTCAGTCTGATCGCCGCCTCCTGGAACGTCGCGCGCGCGGCTCGGCGCGCCGACTTGGTGCATGCGATCAAGGATTATCCGCACAATTTTGCCGGAGCGCTCGGCGCGCGGTTGGCGGGAGTGCCGTGCATCGCCACGGCCCACGGCACCTACTCCGTGCAGCCGCTGCTTGTGGCGCGCCACGCCGCACGCGCGCGCTGGACGTACCGGCAGTTGGCGGGATTGATTTCGGTCAGCCGTTACACCGCGCGGCGCCTGGAAGAATTGCTCAGCGTCTCGGATCGCCCGCGCGGCGGTTTGATCGTGATTCCGAATGCGGTCTTGGCGTCCCATTACGAAGCCCCGCGAAAGCTCGACGGCCCGCGGCCTTGGCACCGGACCCCCTTCACGCTTGGCATCGGCGAACTCAAGCAGCGCAAGGGTCATCACCTGGCCCTGGCCGGTTGGATCCGCGCCGCGGCGGACTTTCCGACGCTCGAGCACTACATCGTCGGCAAGAGTTCGGGCGATAGCTACCACTCAGGACTCGTCGACATGGTGCGCAAGGCAGGACTCTCCGATCGTGTGCATTTCCTCGGCAATGTCAGCGAGGACGAAAAGATCGATCTCTTGCAACGCGCGCGACTTTTCCTGCACACACCGGTGAGCGCCGAGGACGGTGGCTTCGAGGGCTTCGGCATCGTCTATCTCGAGGCCGCGGCCGCGGGCATTCCGTCGATCGGCACGTTGGACTGCGGCGCGGAGGATGCGATCGTCGACGGCACGAGCGGCAGGCTCGTGCGCCAGGATCCGGCCGGCGTCGAAGCAGCGCTACGCGAGATTCTGGGCGACGAAGCTTTGCGCGCGAAGCTCGGCGCAGAGGCGCGAGAACATGCGCGCCGCTCGCCGTGGGAGGACAACGCGCGCCGCGTGCTCGAGCTGTACGCACAAGTGTTGGAGCGCAAGCATTGAGTCCGCGGCGCAATTTCGTCGCGCTGCTCAAGGGCAAGTTCGTGCGCGACGTGGCCACGCTGCAGATCTCCGGCATGGTCAATCAGGCCAGTCAACTCGTCTCGTCGATGATCTTGGCTTTCCTGCTCGGGGCCGAGGGCCAGGGCGCACTCGGCGTCGCCGTGATGCTGCAGAGCCTGGTCTACAACTTGATCGCAGTCGGCGTCACCCAGTCGACCGTCGGACAGGTCGCGTCGGCGACGGCGCGCAACATGCCGGGCAAGGTCGCGGCCTGGATGGCCTTCGTGGCCAAGACCTATCTGCTCTTCAATGTGCTCTTGATCGTCAGCGGATTTTTCGTGCTGCCGTGGGCCGGCGAGCACTGGTTCAACAGCGAAGGCCATGGCGCGCGGATCGGCTGGTGGGCATGGTGGCTGACGCTCTGGCCGCTGATCGACACGCCGCGTTCGGTGGTTTTCGTCGCGCTGCAGGGCACGCGGCGCATGCTGCCGCTGGCCCAATTGGAGACGACCCAGGAACTGGGCCGCGTCTTCCTCGTGACCCTCGGCGCAATCGTGTGGGGTGGCGCCGAGGGCGCGATTCTCGGAGAAATCGTCTCACGCTGCCTGGCCATGGTCGTGGCGCTCGAGATCTATCGCGAAGCGCGCACGGACGGTGGGACATTTTTGCCGCCTTTGCGCGAAGTTTGGCGCCACGTGCGCGAGATTCCGCTGCGGCGCGGGATTCCCCTGGCCATCAAAGTCGGCTTCGTGAAGAACGTGAGTTCCATGTTCCTCAAAGTCTTGCCGCGGCTCCTGATCGGCAGTGTCGCGGGACTGGCCTGGGTGGCTTACTTCCAGATCGCCCAGCGCATCATGGACGTGCCGATGACCTTTCTTCAGGGACTCTCGCGCACCGTGCTGCCGGCTCTGGCCGAGATGCGCGGCCGCGGCGACGTGCGCGGCTTCGCGCGATTGTTCTTGCGCAGTTCCTTGTTCGGCGGGGGACTGGTGGCTATCGGCATTCTTTGTCTCTTGCCCTGCGTGCCCTGGATCGTGCACCGTTTCTACCCGGCCGATTACCGTCAACCGGTGTTCGTGATCGCGTCGATCCTGGCTTTCGGCTATGTGCCGATGGCTTTTGCGGTGGGCTTGGAAGCGTTCTACATGGTGACCGATCAGATGCGCGCGAGCATCGTGCTGACCGTGATCGGTTGCATCGTCACGATTCCCGTCAACGTCTACTTGACCCGCCACAATCCGGAGACCGGTGCGATCTGGGGCTTGTCGTTCTACATGTCCTGGGTGTTCGTGCACTTTGGCTACATCGCCTGGTGGTTCCGGCGCGCGGCGCGCACGAAGAGTCTTTCCTGATGCGCGTCCTTTTCCTCAACGATCTCGCGGACCCGCGCATCGGCTCGTCGGTGCGCCAGATGTACCAGGAGGCGACGGCGCTGCGCGAACTCGGCCACCAGACGGCGATCGTCACCGCGGTGCAGTCCGCCGCCGAGGCGACGCCGACAATGATCGAGGGTTGCGACGTGTGGCGGATCCACTCCGACTACAACTTGCGCTTTCGTTCGTTTCGCAGCCTGTCGAATCCGGCGGTGAAAGCGCCGCTCGCGCGTGTGCTCCAGGAATTCAAGCCCGACGTCGTGCACAGTCATCTGCTGCACACGCACCTTTCGTACGCCAGCCTGGAGCAAGCGCGCGCGGCCGGCGCGGGCATCGTCTTCACGGCCCACGACGTGATGACTTTTTGCTATCAGAAGCTGACCTGCTTCCACGGCGGCGCGGAAAATGGGGGCGCGCTGCGCGACTATCGTGCCTATTGGCAGAAGTGCATTCCTTGCCAGCGTCTGCGCTACAACCCCTGGCGCAACGCGAAGATTCGCGACGTGCTGCGACGCAGCGTCGACCGCTTCACGGTCGTCAGCGACGAACTCGGGGTTGCGATCCGCGCCAACGACATCCGTGTGGATCGCACCGTGCACAACGCGATCCGCGAGCAACCCACGCTGCCCTCGAAGACCGCCGTCGACGCCTTTCGGGAAAAATTTGGGCTCGTCGATCGGCAGGTCATTGCCATCGCGGGACGCTTGCACGAACAAAAAGGGGTGGCGCAACTGTTCTCGGTGCTCGCGCAATTGAAGCCGCGTTTCGACAATCTGCGCCTGATCGTGATGGGCAAGCGCGAAGCCTACGAGCGCGAATTCTTGGGGCTGGCCCAGCGCGCCGGCGTCGCCGACCGCGTTGTTCCGACCGATTGGCTCGACGGTGAAGAACTCGCCTGCGCCTACGCCGCGACCGACGTCTTCGTCACGCCTTCGATTTGCTTCGACACCTTCGGCCTGGTCAACCTCGAGGCCATGGAACACTCCAAACCGGTGGTGGCCACGGCTTTTGGCGGCAGCCGCGAAGTCGTGCTCGACGGTGTCAGTGGCTTCATCGCCAACCCCTTCGACGTGCCGACCTTCGCCGAGCGTGTGGCGCGTCTGCTCGCGGACCCCGACCTGGCCCAGCGCATGGGCGCCGCCGGAAGGCAGCGTCTTGAAGCGCACTTCACCATCGAGCGCCTGACCGCGGAGTTCCTGGAGGAGTACAGCCTGGCCCAGAGCGCCGCCGTGGGCCGCAGGCCGGCAGGTTCCAAGCAGGTCTGAGGCCGAGGCCTTCGGTTCGCCGATAGATGCGGCTGGGGGCGGACCGCCCGTCCAGAAATCTGTTTTGCCGATGGATGTCGGCGCGGGTTGCCCGATCCTTCCGTGCGCGGTAGAGTTAGACGCCTGTTCTGGTCGATCCAGCCGCCTGGGCTATGGACTTGGGACCGCCACTCCGCCGTCACACCACGACTCACACCGCGATGCGCAAAACACTGATCTCCTACGTCAAGCCGCACGTCCAGGAGGATCCGCTCTCCATGATTCTGGGTATCGCCTACCTCGGGGCCTGCCTCGAGAAGGAAAAAATCCCGGTCGAATGCATCGACGAGCGCATCGTCACCGACCAGGAGATGAAAGCCGCGATCGAGCGCAACGACGTGATCGGCTTCGGCGCGCTGACGCCCAACATCCGCCGCGCGATCGCCTGGGCCAAGTACGCGAAGGAGAAGGGCAAGATCACGGTGATGGGGGGGCCGCATGCGTCGGTCGACCAGGGCATCTTCCTCGACAGCGGGCACTTCGATTACGTGCTCAAGGGCGAGGCCGAAGAGACGCTGCCGCAGTTCCTCAAGGCGCTCGAGGGCGGCAACGACAATGACCTGTCGGCCGTCGCCGGCCTGGCCGGTGTGCGCGGCGGACAAGTCTGGGTCGACAACGCCGCGCCGCCGCTGATCAAGAAGCTCGACGAATTGCCCTTGCCCGCGCGCCATCTGCTGCCGATGGAGAGCTACTTCAAGCTCAATCCCGAGCGTTTGGCCTACATTTTCACGACGCGCGGTTGCCCCTTCAAGTGCATCTTCTGCCAGAAGGAACTGACCGGCCGCGGTTTCCGCGTGCGCTCGACGCAGATGATCGTCGACGAGCTCGAGCAGATCGTGAAGGTTTACAACCCCGGCGTGATCCTGTTCGTCGACGAGATCTTGACCCTGCGCCGCAAGCGCATCCACGAGATGTGCGACGAGATCTTGCGCCGTGGCTTGAAGTTCGAGTGGATCGCCAACACGCGCGCGGACTGCGTCGATTATCCGTTGCTCAAGCACATGCACCGCGCCGGTTGCCGGCGCATCTACTACGGCTGGGAATCCGGCTCGCAGCGCATGCTCGACGTCTTGAAAAAAGACCTGACGCCCGAAGTGATCGTCGAAGCCGCGCGCATGACGCGCCGCGCCGGAATCTGGGCCAAGGTCTACCTGATCGTCGGCAGTCCGGGCGAGACGCCCGCGGACATCGCCGAGACTGAAAAGGTGCTCAAACTCGCCGGCCCGGACCTGGTGCGCATTTCCGTGTTCAATCCTCTGATCGGCACGGAATCCTGGGACAACTACCAGGCCAGCATCGACGTCTCCGACCTGCGCGAAAATTACGTCTCGTCGAATCGCTCGGCCTACGTGCACGAGCACTTCACCCAGGTCGAGCTGGAGGAGCTGCGCAAGAACATGGTGCGCTCCTACGAGAAGTGGTACTACGGCTATCCCCAGCGCGCGCGGCGCTTCATGGAGCGTTCGCTCTATTACATGGAGAACCCGCAGTTCGGCAAGAAACGCCTCGGCCGCGCCGTGGGCCTGGTTCCGCCGCCGGTGCGCCACAACAGCGTCGCCTGAGAGCGCGAACTCGCATTCGCAGCGCCGCGCGAGCGGTAGTGCGGATCGAGGCTTGTTCCAAGGCGGCGTTTGAGGCGATCATCGCGTTCCATGTCCGCGCCCGTGGCTCCAGGCAACACGACCACATTCGAACTGCATTCGTGCGGCCCGGACGATCGCGCAGAGCAACTGCGCCTGTACAACGCCTGCTTCAAGAAGCCGCTGGATCTTGCGGGGCTCGACTGGCGCTACGACAAGAATCCCTGCGGCCGGGCGATCTCGTTCGTCGCGCGCGCGCCCCGCGCTGGAGCTGTCAGCGGCTATGCCTGCAACCCGCGCTTGGCCGCGAGCCATGGCGAGCACGCAGCCTGCATCGGTGAAACCGGCGATGTGATGACCCATCCCGAGTGGCGCAAGCGCGGGATCTTCAGCGACCTCGATCGCGCCGCGATGGCCGAGGCGAAACGCCAGGGCTGGCCTTTGGTCTTCGGATTGCCCAACCGTCGTTCGGCGCACATTTTCCTAGAGCTGGGCTGGGAAAAAGTCGGCACGCTGCGCGCGTGGAGCGCCGTGTTGCGCAAGGACACAGCCGCGCGCGCTGAACGCGCCAAAGAAGGTCGTCTGGCGGGCTGGACCACGGGCCTCGCGGCGCGCCGCGCTCGCAGGTTGCGCGCCGTTGCCGCGCGCGCGGCAGCGGGCCACACGCTCGTCCCGATCGAGTCAGATTTCCCCGCCGCCGTCGCAGAACTTTCGCGAGCCGTAGAGTCGCAGTTCGCTTTCATGATCCGGCGCGACAAAGCCTATCTCGCTTGGCGCTTCCTGAAGAGCCCGTCCGGCCTGCACCGCTCGTTCGAAGTGCGCGATTCTTCCGGCGCCTTCAAAGGCTACTGCGTGGTCCAGCTGCCGCGCCCCGGCTCGGCCGTGGGCTACCTGGTCGACGTCTTGGCGAGCGATGACAAGAGCCTTAGCGCGGCGATCGGCGGCGGCATCGATGTTCTCGAGCGTGCTGGTGCGGCAATCGTGCAGGCGACGGCGATCGACGGTTCGTGGTGGCAGGCGCAACTTTCCGCGCACGGATTCGTTCCGCCGCGCAAGCAGAATTTCCTGACGATCATCTTGCACGCGCACACGCCCGAACATGCGCTGGTGCGAGCCGCGCGCGAGCCGCACACCTGGTACTTCACCGACGGCGATCGCGACGACGAGACCATGGGGTAGAATTTTCGCGAGTCCAGCGTGTCCCTGAAACATCGAATCAAAGTCCTGCTGCGCGAGGGCTATGCGCGCACGCTGTTCCACAGCGGGCTGTGCGGTCTCGTCGAGCGCGTGATGCCGCTGCGGCTTACGATTTTGGCCGGGCACTGTGTCGCGCCCGGAACTGCGCTCGTCGAAGGCTTCTTGCCGGCCGACATGCAGATCAGCGAGGCGAAACTCGAGCGCATCCTGCGCTGGTTTTCCAAGCGCTACACCCTATCCACGGTCGGCGCGGGCTGGGCTGCGCTGCGTTCGCGCAAATCACCACGCAGCATCGTGGCGCTCTCGATGGACGATGGCTACCTGGACAATCGGCGCGTGCTGCTGCCCTTGTTGCAGCGCGTCGGCGCACCGGCCACGGTCTACCTCGAGTCGCGGCCGCTCGACGAGCGCAAACTCAACTGGTCGCACAAGTATTTCTGGCTGTGTGCGCGCATGGATTTTTCCGAGCTGGCCCGGCGTTACCGCGAGTCGACGAAAGATCCCAAGATTGCGGCCGCCATCGATGCGGCCTTGCACAAGCAGGGCCACGACCCGCGTTATCACGTCAAACGCGCGCTCAAGTACGACGCCGATCCGGTGGATCGCGAACG
>JAYUUV010000040.1:0-11657 GCA_043754695.1 Planctomycetota bacterium | reverse complement strand
CTGCGAGTTGGATCAACGTAAAAGGTCGGCTGGTTGGGTGTCTGACACCGTTTGACACCGTTACCGCAGACCGTAGCGATCGAGTTTCTTGTACAGGTGACTGCGCTGCATGCCGAGTTCCTCGGCGGTGCGCTTCACGTTGCCGGCGTTTTTTGCGAGCCGCAACTGGATGAAGAGCGCCTCGCTCTTGTCCTTGAACTCTTCGAAAGTCTGCGCCTGGAATGGATCGCTTGCGCCGCCGAGGGCCGCGCCGGCGTGCGCGAACAGCGCCGCACCGTTGCCGACGATCGGCTCGAGATCGGCGCGCGTGATCACGCTCGTCGCCGCCAGGGCACAGCCGCCTTCGATCAGGTTGCGCAGTTGGCGCACGTTGCCCGGATATTCGAGGCCGCGCAAGAATTCCAGCGCATCCTCCGACAATTCGTAGGGCGCGCGTCCCTGTCGCGCGGCGACGTCGGACAGGAAATGCTCGGCGAGCGCCGGCAGGTCCTCCATGCGCTCGCGCAAAGGCGGAACGCGCAGCGGCACGACGTTCAGGCGATAGAAGAGGTCCATGCGAAACGTCTTGGCCTCGATCGCCGCGGCCAGATCGGCGTTGGTGGCGGCGAGCACGCGCAGGTCGATCGCACTGGATTGGTTGCCGCCGACGCGCGTGATCTCGCGCGTCTCGAGCGCGCGCAGGACCTTGGCCTGCGCCGCGAGCGGCATGTCGCCGATCTCGTCGAGGAAGAGCGTTCCGCCGTCGGCCGCTTCGAAGTGTCCCACACGCCGTTCGTGCGCTCCGGTGAAAGAGCCCTTTTCGTGGCCGAACAACTCGGACTCGATCAGTTCGCCGGGGATCGCCGCGCAATTCACCGTCACGAAGGGACCGCTGGCGCGCGGACTCGAAAGGTGCAGTGCGCGGGCGACGACTTCCTTGCCGGTCCCGTTCTCGCCGCTGATCAGGACCGACGCGTCCGAAGCCGCGACACGCGCGATCTGTTCGCGCAAGGCGACGATCGTGGGGCTCTTTCCGACCAGTTGCCAGCGCAGGCCGAGCTGTCGGCGCAGCGCGCTGTTCTCGCTCGAAAGTCGGCGCACGCGCAGCGCGTTGTCGATGCTGACCAGCAGTCGATTCGTGTCGAGCGGTTTCTCGAGGAAGTCGGCTGCCCCGCGCTTGACCGCGTCCACGGCGACGGCGAGTTCCGAGTGGCCCGAAATCATGATCAGCGGCGGACGCGAAGGCCGCTTCTCCAGTGCGCTCAGAAATTCCAGCCCGGTCATGCGCGGCATCTTCACGTCGCAAAGCACGACGCCGATGCGCCGGCCGGCCGCCTCCTCGCGGTCGAGTCGCGCCAAGCCTTCGAGGCCGTCCTTCGCGGTCCAGACTTCGTAGCCTTCGTACTTGAGCATCAACTCGAGCGTCTGTCGGATGTCGCCCTCGTCGTCGATGACCAAAATGTTGACGCGAGCTTCTGCGGCGCTGTCGGACGGCATGCCTGCATCGTGCCAGTCCGGCGCGGCGTCTGCCAGCCTCGCCAGCGGGTACCTGACACCGTACCCTTTGCGCACGCATGACCGCCTACAGCGACCAAGACCTGGAGCGCATGCTCGCCGACCTCGAGTCTGACCTTGCGGAGCGCAAGGAGACTTTCAAGGGCGACGCGCCGACCAAGGCGCGTGAGGCCGTTTGCGCATTTGCCAATGATCTGCCGAACCGCTGCAAGCCGGGCGTGGTCATCATCGGCGCATGCGACGACGGAAGTCCGTCGAATTTGGCGGTGACGGATGAGCTGCTGCTTGCGCTCGCGGACCTCAAGGCCGATGGCAACATCGTTCCTCCGCCCACACTGACCGTGACGAAGCATGTGCTGCGCGGCAAAGACATGGCTGTTGTGACCGTTTGGCCCGCGGATTCTCCGCCTGTTCGATTCAAGGGCCGGATCTTTGTCCGCGTCGGACCGCGCAGAGGGATCGCATCCGCTCAGGACGAGCGCATCTTGAACGAGAAGCGGCGTCACGGGGATCGCCCCTTCGACGTGCGGCCCGTGCCCGCCGCCGCCTTGACCGATTTGGATCGGCGCCGATTCGAGGACGAGTACCTGCCCGCGGCGTTTGCCCCCGACGTTCTCGCGGCTAACGAGCGGAGTTACGAAGAACGCCTCGCCGCGACCAAAATGGTCGTCGCCGCCGACGTTCCCACACCCAGCGTGCTGGGCATCCTCGTGCTGAGCACTCGAACACGCGACTTCATTCCAGGTGCGTACGTGCAGTTCTTGCGCATTGCCGGCCGCGAACTCGCCGATCCGGTCACGGACGAGCAGTTGATCGACGGCGCCGTGGCTGACGTGATCCGTCGAATCGACGAAAAACTGAATTCGCACAATCGAACTGCAGTCGATTTCACCAGCGAGCCGACGGAGCGGCGCAGTTCGCTCTATCCGAAGCCGGCGCTCCAACAGCTCGTGCGCAATGCGATCTTGCACCGCAGCTACGAAGCGACCCATGCTCCGACACGCGTGACCTGGTACGACGATCGCATCGAGATCCTCAGCCCCGGGGGACCCTACGGGGCAGTGACCCGCGAGAATTTCGGCCGGCCCGGCGTCAGCGACTACCGCAATCCCAGTCTCGCTGAAGCACTGCGCGTGCTCGGGTTCGTGCAGCGCTTCGGAGTCGGCATCGCCACGGCGCGCAGGGAGCTGCAAGCGAACGGCAACCCGCCGCCGGAATTCGAAGTCAGTCCGTCGTACGTTCGCGTCACGCTGCGGCCGGCAAAATGAACTTCCTTGGCTCTGCCAACGACCGGGGCGGGCAGGACGAGATCTGAGTCCGCGAACTGATTCGAGGACACTCACACCGGTGTCGCGCGCGCTCCACCGCCGACTGCCTTGAGCCGATTGAACTGCGCGCGGTCCCGATGGGTAGGGACCAGGGCCGGTGACCTGTCACCTTTCTGTCCGATTCGACGAAGTTTCATTTAGGCTCACACTCGATGATGCAGCGCATCCGCGAGCGATTGATCTCCGGCAAAGCCGTGGTCGCCGGTGTGCTTTCGGGCACTTCCGCGGATGGCATCGATGTCGCGCTGAGCGGCTTTCCGCAGGCGACGCGCGACAATGTCGGGGCGCCGAGTCTGCTCGCGTTTGCCACGCTTGCGTTTCCAGCGCAACTCAAGCAGCGCGTGCGCGCCGTGCTCGACGGGCGCGCGACGGGGCTGGCGGAAACCGCGCTGCTTTCGCGTGATCTCGGCCGCGCCTTCGGTGCGGCGGCGCGCGAGCTCGCGGAAAAACACGCGCTCGAACTCGACCTCGTGGCGAGCCACGGTCAGACGGTCTGGCACCACGACGGCAGCGAACCCTCGGGCCCCGCGACGCTGCAACTTGGCGACGGCGACTTCGTGGCCGAAGCGAGTGGCGCCGCCGTGGTCAGCGACTTTCGTCAACGCGACATCGCCTCAGGCGGCGAGGGCGCGCCGATTTCGGGTCTCGCCGATGACGCCGTGTTCGCGACGCTGCCGCGTCCGGCGGCAATCCTGAATCTCGGTGGCCTGGCGAACTTGACGATCCTGCGCACGGGCTGCGAGGTCGAGAGTTACGACACGGGGCCGGCCAACAGTCTGCTCGACGGGCTCGCGCGCCGCCTCCTCGGCCGCGCCTTCGACGCGGACGGCAAAGTGGCGGCGAACGGAAGTTCCAACGAAGTGCTTGTCGCAGAACTCTTGTCGCACCCCTTCATGCAGCGGGCGCCGCCCAAGAGCACCGGCCGCGTCACTTTTGGCGAGGACTACGTCGCCTCGGTCGTGCTGCGGGCGCGTGAACTCGGCGTGCTCGCGAACGACTCCGAGCCGCAGGATCTGCTGGCCAGCGCCGCCGACTTCGTCGCGCAGAGCGCGGTCCTGGCCCTCGAACGATTCAGCGGCCGCGTCGATTGGCTGGTCGTGTGCGGCGGTGGCGTGCACCATGCGCGGTTGATCGACGCACTCGCGCTGCATTCGCGCGCACCCGTGGTCTCGAGCGCTGACTTCGGCGTCGACCCCGACGCGCGCGAGGCGCTGGTCTTCGCCGTGCTCGGCGCGCGCTTCGTGCTCGGGCAGGCCGTGACCCGCACGGGCGCAACCGGCGCGCGCCCCGGCCGGCAGCTTGGAAAATTCAGTCCGGCTCCGCCGCGCGACTGATCGGCGCGCGACACGGGCGCGGCGAACAGTAGGATGTCGCGATGTCTGCTGCTTGCGATCGAGAACTCGAACTGGACATCGGCGCCGTGCTCGTGCCCGAGGTGCGCGTCGCCGGGACGATCACTTCGCCGAGCGAGATCCTTCCGGATCCGGAATACGTTCGTCGATTTCCGCCCGCGGGAGTTGTCGCCTTCGGGCGCACGCCGGCGGGCGCTGTGTCGCCGGTCAAATTGCTGCGCGCCCTGCGCGCGAGCATGGCCGCCAACGGCGAGCTCGAGCCCTTCGCCTGCTGCGATCTCGTGCAGGGCGCGGGTTTGCACTTGCCCGAAGGAACGCGTCTGCCGCCGGCTCTGGCACTCGCCGCCGCGGCGCTCGGTGCGCGCACACCGGCGGCGGGAATTGCGCTGTTGCGTGCAGCCGGCGAATTGACCGCACGCGAGGCGCGCTCCTGCGGCATCGAGCTGGTGCTCGCGCCGGTCGCCGACGTGAACACCGCGCGCGACAATCCGATCATCGCCGTGCGCAGTTTCGGCGACGATCCCAAGCGCGCCGGACGCATGGCGCGCGCCTGGCTCGAGGGTCTGCGCGCCGGCGGTGCCGCCGGTTGCGCCAAGCATTTTCCTGGCCACGGCGATACGTCGCAGGACAGTCACATTGAACTCGCGCGCGTGTCGCGCGACGCAGCCGGATTGCGCGAGATCGAACTCGTGCCGTTTCGCGAGCTGTGTCACGCCGGCGTCGAGACCGTGATGATCGGACACCTCGACGTGCCGGCGCTGACCGGCGAACAGGGCCTGCCGGCGACACTTTCGCCACGCGCGATCACCGGGGTGCTGCGCGGCGAGCTGGGCTTTCGCGGGGCCGTGCTCAGCGACGCCATGAATATGGGGGCACTCGCCAGGGAACCGCGCCGCTATGTCCGCGCCCTTGCGGCGGGCTGCGACGGCCTGTTGTGTCCGCACGATCCGCTCGCCGCGGCGACGGAATTGATCGAAGGCGTCGCCGACGGATCGCTCAGCCGCGAACGTCTGGCCACGGCGGCGCAAACGATGCGCGCCTTGCGCGACGGACTGCGCGGCAAGGCGCTGGCCGTGCGGCCGCTGCATGCCCCGGTGGGGGAACACTCTCCGATCGAGGCTCGCGCAAGTTTCGCGACGGATCTTGGAGCCGCCGCGCTGGTCGAGTCGCCGACGCGCTGGCCTTGGAGGCGCGGCAAGCCCTGCGAGATCGGTCTTTCGGAACCCGAAGCACCCTCCGCGGAAGCCCGGCGCCAGATTTCGCTGTTGCGGGAAGCCCTGGCCCAGGATTCTTCCCCGGCGGGCGTGGTCTTGCCGGTGGTCTGCGAAGTTCGCGCTTTCCACGGCGGCTATGGCCTCCGGGAAAGCGAGACCGCGCGCCTCCTGGAACGCGTCGCCGAGTTGCTCCGGCTGGGCTGGCCTGTCGGCCTGGTCTGGTTCGGCTCGCCTCAAACGTTGCCGAAAGCCCTTTGGGAGGATCCCGAACTGGCCATCGTGCTCGCCCATGCGCCGACCCCGCCGATGTTCGCCGCCGTGCGCGGTTGGCTCGAAGGTCGCATGCAGGCGGGTGGTAGCCTTCCGGCCAGCCTGGGATAGAAGCGCTCGGAGTCCTTGACGCTTGCGAGCCGCGGCGTTCTTGACCCCCAAGGTCGCCCCGCTATCATCTCCGAACCTTTTTAGGCGCGAACCCGCCCCCGCGGTCTGTCGGCGCCTGGTTCCGCGCTCCCCGAGCACCGCTGGTGTCCGCCAGGAGCGCGCGAATCCCAAGCGCCCATCCCATCCGTCCCCCCTGAATTCGCCCCACGAGAGTCTTCCAAGGTCCCACGCGCCTTGGGTCGCTCAACCCCACCTTCGCCTCCACCTCTTCATGAGGAAAGCAGTCATGACTGGATCTCCCCGCACGCTCGGCCTCGTTCTGGCGCTGGCCACTTTCACTGCGCCCACGCTGGCCAACGCGGTTTCGACCCCGTTCGCCCTGACCGCCTTCAATTGGAGCAAGGCCGACGATGTCGAAGACCTGTTCAAGCAGGGAGTCGCGTTGCTCGCTGCCCACAAAGATGCTGAAGCGCTCAAGGCGTTCCAGATGGTCCTGGCCAAGGATCCGACCCACGAACAGGCCTACCAACTGTGGAAGACCACCGATCACCAAGTGTGGTTGGACATCCTGACCAAACAAGGTGACTTCGAACTCGTCGCCAAGCGCCTGATGGGTCTGGCCGAGATGGGCCGCGCCGAGCGCAAGAACGACGCCGATGCGATCAAGAAAGTGCTCGAGGGTGTGCGCGCCGAGAGTTCGCAGACCTCGCGCAAGGCGCGCAACACGCTGGCCGCGGAGCACGGCGAATACGCGGTGCCCTACATGCTTCCGACGCTGGAGGACCAGGGCAACGACGATCGCCGCGTGCTGTACATGCACACCTTGACCGAGATGGATCGCGACGTCGTGATTCCGCTGATCGAGGCTTTGAACAGCCCGAACGCATTCCTGCGCCGCAATGTCGCGCTGACCCTGGGCCGCATCGGCGACCCGCGCGCGGCGGGCATGCTCGCGCACATCGCCAAGAACGACACGGACGGTGGCGCGCGCAGCGCCGCGGAAACCGCGCTGGCCAAGTGCGGCAGCTCCGGCGACGCGCTGACCGATTTCTTGAAGAGCGGCGAAGCCTATGCGCTGCGCCATGACAGCGTGCTCTCCGCGCACCAGTACTCCGACGTCGTCTGGAACTGGACCGACAAGGGCCTGGCCGCGACGCCGGTTGCCCGCGAGATCTACGGCGATGAACTTTCGAAGAAAAATTTCGGTCGCGCCCTGGCGGTCGATCCGTCTTCGATGGCTGCGCGAGCGGGACTGGCGCGCGGCTTCGCCGCTGAAGGTGCCAAGCTCGCGGCCATGCAGGCTGCCGGCAAGGACGTCAGCAGCATGGCCTCGATCCAGGACGCCGACACGCTCGGCCTGGGCCTCGTCGGAACGGACGCGATCGATGCCGCGCTCTCCAGCGCGGTTGCGAACTCAGACAGCACCGCGGGGCCCGCGCTGATCCGTGCCCTGGCCGCGACGCCGGGCGCAGCGACGGCCGGCTTGACTGCCGCCCTGGGCTCCAAGGACGGCGCCATGCGCAGTGAGGCCGCCGTGGCTCTCGGTAAGCAGTCCGTGCGCGCGCGCACGGCCGCTGATCCCCAAGTCGTGGCGATGCTCGGCGAGGCGGTCGGCCGCGAAGTCGTGCGCACGGTCTTCGTCATCGAAGCCAACGCCGACGTCCGCAATGCTGCCCAGGCCCAGGTCGAAAAACTCGGCTTCGCTTCGATGGGCGCCGAGCGCGGCGCGAACGCGATCGCCCTGCTGCACCGCGTGCCGGGTGTCGACGCCTTGATCATCGCCGACACACTTCCGGACTTGACCACCTTCCAGGTCATCGACGACCTGCGCGCGGAAGCTCGCTTCGAGAAGACGCCGATTTTCCTGCTCTCGGCCAACGTGGACAGCGCCAAGGAACTCTTCGGCGACAAGGTTACGGCAGTCGTCGCCAGCGGCGGGGATCTTGCCGGGCTGAGCGAAGCCGTTGGCGGACTGACCGGTGACCGCGCGATCGCCGATCGCCTGGCCGCGGAAGCCGCTGCGACCCTCGGCGCGATCGCTGCTGCGGGCGGAGACATTTCCGGCGCCGTTTCCGGGCTGGTTTCGACGCTTGCCCACCGCGAGGACGCGGTCAGCACTGCATCGATGTCGACGATCGGCATGGTCGGAGACAGCAGCCACGTGTCGTCCCTGGTCGCGGTGCTTGGCGATGCCAAGCGCTCCGAAGCAGCGCGCACGTCGGCCGCCAATGCGCTCGCCGGCATTTTCTCCCGCGGCGCGAGCGCCTCGGCGGAAGATCTGACGGCGATCAGCGGCGTGCTGAAGTCGGATGCCGCCGCGGGCGTGCGCGCAAGTGCCGCACGCGCTCTCGGCGCGATGAACCTCGAGGCAGACGTGCGCGCGACCATGCTGCACGGTTTGCGAATGACGAAGGCCCAAGGCTAGTCGAACCCAGCCGGGGTATGCTTCCGACGCCGGTTGCGCAGCTGCGTGACCGGCCCGGTGCTCGAACAAAGCGAGCCGGAGTAGCTCAACGGTAGAGCACCGCTTTCGTAAAGCGGGGGTTACGGGTTCAAATCCCGTCTCTGGCTCCATTTCACGACGTCCCGCGCGATGCGTTGGGCGACGACGGTGCGCGGGCGCACGCTGCACGGTGGACTTCGCTGGTCACGTTGCAGCGTGCACTGCGGAAGCGACGCGTGGCGCTCTTCGCTGTGCGGTGATCTTCCCAGTACGGTGCCAGGCACCCTCCCAAACTGTTGCGTCGACCCAACGGCGCCGTGGGAGCAACGGCCGCGTCGAGCTGCGCCGGCAACGGCGTTGTGAGAGCAACGGCGGCAACAGTTCGGGAAGGTGCCAGGCACCACCGCACAGCGCGACGGGCGCGGATGCGCTACTCTCGCGGACCCACTCTTCCGTGACGCATCCGTGGCGCGCAGCGTTCCTGCCTCGCGCCTACCGGACACGAGCCCAACCCTTCGGAGGTCTCCCATGCAACGCAATGAATCCGACCGTGAACCCCAGCTGAACAAGAGCCGACGCGAATGGCTGGCCATGACCGCCGCACTCGCGGGAGCCGGCCTGCTCGCGAATTCTTCGTACGCGGCGGTGACAAATCTCGCCGCACAGCAGAAGCGCAAGGCGCGGCCGCACCCCAAGCCCGACGAAGTGATCCGCATGGGCGTGATCGGCATCGGTGCCCCGAGCACGCCGGCCATGGGCTTCGGCCACGTGCAACGCATCTGCGCCTTGGCCAAGGAAGGCAAGGAGAAGGTCCAGATCGTCGCGATCTGCGATGTCGCCGAGCCTTACATGCAGCGCGGCGTGGAGCACTGCGCGAAGGAGCAGGGCATCGAAGTCAAAGGCTATCGCGACTACACCGAACTGCTCGCGCGCGAGGATCTGCACGCTGTGCTGATCGCGACGCCCGAACACTGGCACGCCAAGATGGCCATGGACGCGATCCTGGCCGGCCTCGACGTCTACGTCGAGAAACCGATGACGTTGCACGTCGAGGACGCGCTTGCGCTGCGCGCGGTCGTCCAAGCCAACCCGGATGCGGTCTTCCAGGTCGGAACGCAGTTTTTGCAACACCCGAAGTATCACAAGGCGCGCGAGTTGATCGCCGCGGGAACGATCGGGAAGCCGACCTTTTCGCAGACCAGCTATTGCCGCAATTCTAAGGACGGCGAGTGGCTCTACGGCGTCGATCCCAAGGTCGTGCCGGGGCCGCTGCTCGATTGGGAGAAGTGGTGCGGACCCAACGGCAAGAGCGACTTCGACGCGAATGTCTTTTTCCGCTGGCGCCGCTATCGGCACTGGTCGACGGGCGTGATCGGCGACCTGCTCGTGCACGTCACGACGCCGCTGGTCTGGGCGCTCGACGTCGGCTGGCCCACGCGCGTCGTCGCCGTCGGTGGCCACTTCAACGACGTGGCCATGGAAAATCACGAGCAGGTCAACCTGACCGTCGAATTCGAGAAGGGGCACACGATGACCATCGCCGGTTCGACCTGCAACGAAACCGGCGTCGAGATCCTGGTGCGCGGCCACAAGGCCAACCTGTATCTCGCCAACGACGATTGCGTGCTGCGTCCCGAGCGCGTCTTCGCCGAAGAGATCGAAGAGCAGACGTTCAAGTCGCCCGCCATCGGCGCCGACCAGGACGCGCACCGTTTGCATTGGCTCGATTGCGTGCGCAAACGCAAGCCGGCGATCGGCGACGTCGAGACCGCCGCGAAGGTCATGGTGATCGTTGATCTGGCCACGCGTTCGTTGTGGACGAAGAGCGCCTACACCTTCGATCCCAAGAAGCTCACCGTCGAGCGCGCCTGAGCGGACTTTGGTTCGGCGCTTCGATGCTGATCTCGACTGCGAGCTTCGCGATGGGCACGCGCTTCGAGCTGCTGCTCGACGGTCGCGATCTCACGCACGCGCAGGCCGCCGCCGAGGGCGCGCTTGCGATCATCGAAGAGTGCGATGCGCGCTACAGCCGATTCAGGAGCGATTCCTTGCTCTCGCGCATCAATCGCGGGGCCTGGCTGGCTGCGCAGCGCGTCGATGACCAAACCTTCGAGTTGCTGGAGTGCTGCGCGGACTTTCAGCGCCGCACCGACGGCGCCTTCGACATTTGCGTGGGCCGGCCGATGGACCGGCTGCGTGAATCGGAGCCCGGTGCCGGCGCGGATTCGCCTGGCACGGCGGGCGCCTTCGAGCTTGACCGGCGCTCGTCCACGCTGCGTTTCACTCGTGCGGACACGGCGCTGGATCTGGGCGCCATCGCCAAGGGGCACGCGCTCGACCTGGCGGCGGAGTTCCTCGTGGAGGCGGGCATCGAGCGCGCGTTCCTGCACGGCGGAACCAGCAGCGTGATCGCCATCGGCGCGCCGCCGGATCTGCCGCGCGGCTGGCAGGTCGCACTGGGCGCCGATTTCCACGGGGCGATCGCGAACTTGAAGCAGCGCTCGCTTTCGATGTCCGCGCTGCGCAGAAAAACGAGCGCGCAGGACTCTGCTCCTGTTGCCGCCCATGTGCTCGATCCGCGGCGTGGAGTCGCGTTGTCGGGAGCGGCGCGCGCCGCGGTCAGCATGCACAGCGCGCGCGACGCCGAGGCCTGGTCGACTGCGTTACTCGTGCTCGCCGCGCGCGAGAACGGACTGGAACACGAGATCTCCAAGTTCGACTTGCCGTCCGATTTCGAGTGCCTCGTCGCGCAACCTGATGGCGAGCTGTTCGCCCACGCCGCACAAGGCTTCGAGGCCCTGATTTGCCTTCCTTCATTGACGATATCCAAAGCCCGATGATCCACGACCGACGCGAATTCTTGCTTTCGGCCGGTGCCGGCATGGCCGCCACCTGGCTGGCTCCGGCGCTGGAGCACCTGCAGCCCTCGCTCGCTCCAGGCGGATTGAAACTCGGCTTGATCGGCGCGGGTCGGCAGGGCCGCGCGATCCTCGGTGAACTGGCCACCATCCCCGAAGTCGAAATCGTCGCCGTGTGCGACAACGACGACGCGCGCCTGCAGGCCGCGCTGCGGCGCGCGAGCGGCGCCAAGGGTTATGCCGCCGCGAGCGAGCTGCTGGCGAAAGAGACCGGCATGTCCGCCGTCGTGATCGCGACGCCGACACATCTGCACAAAGACCTGGTGCTCGCCGCGCTGGCCGCGAACAAACACGTGTTCTGCGAAACGCCGCTGGCCAGCACGCTCGAGGATTGCGCGGCGATCGCAGCGGCGGCGCGCGGCTCGAAACTGGTCTGCGCGGCGGGCTTTCAGGGTCGCAGCAATCCGGTCTACAGCTTGGCGCGCTCCTTCTTCAAGGCCGGCACGCTGCGCGATCTGGCCACGCTGCGGGCTCAAAATCACAAGAAGACTTCATGGCGCACCGCGGGCTCGACGCCCGAGCGCGAT
>JAYUUV010000039.1:0-8401 GCA_043754695.1 Planctomycetota bacterium | reverse complement strand
GCTTCATGGCCGCGGTCGCGGCCGCGGACAACACCGAGCCGCGCACGCTGCGCCGGGCGATGCTCTACGGCACGGTCGCGGCCTCGTTCTGCGTCCAGGGCTTTAGCATCGAGGACATCGCCAAGCGCGGGCGCGCGGACTTCGAGTCGCGCTTCAACGAACTTTTGCAGATCACGACCGTTTGAATTCGCCGGACCGGATTTGCGGGATTCTTGGCCGCCGGACCGAGCGAGTCGAGTCGTAGGAAGTGGGGCGCCCGCGGGCCCAGAATTTTTGGAGCCAGATGCTTGCGTGGCCCCCCAGGACGGCTAGGATGAGCCCTCCCTAACAGATCCAGAACTACCTCGAGCCACCTTATATCTAACCATGTCGACCCCGTCGGCGTCCCAAACATCAGCGTCCACCTCTGCGGCCCCCCAGTACGTTCGCGAAACTCCGACCGACGCGAGCAAGGCAAAGTCCCTCGGCGCGGCCATGGCCGAGATCGAGAAGAGTTACGGCAAGGGCGCGATCATGCGCCTGGGCGAGCGCAGCGCATTCGCCGAAATGCGCGGCATTGCGACGGGCTCGATTTCGCTGGACCTGGCGATCGGCGGCAAGGGTCTGCCGCGCGGACGCATCATCGAGATCTTTGGCCCGGAAAGTTCCGGCAAGACCACGCTGACGCTGCACGTCATCGCCAACGCACAGAAGGAAGGCGGCATCTGCGCCTTCGTCGATGCGGAACACGCGCTCGATCCGGCCTACGCGCGCAAACTCGGCGTGCGCCTCGATGATTTGCTGGTCAGTCAGCCCGACAACGGCGAGCAAGCGCTCGAAATCGTCGAAACCTTGGTGCGCTCGAACGCTGTGGACGTCGTGGTGGTCGACTCGGTGGCGGCACTCGTGCCGCGCGCCGAAATCGAAGGCGAAATGGGCGACAGCTTCATGGGCCTGCAGGCGCGCATGATGTCGCAGGCCATGCGCAAGCTGACCGGCGCGATCTCGAAGTCGGACTGCATGGTGATCTTCATCAACCAAATCCGCGAAAAGATCGGCGTGATGTTCGGCAGCCCGGAGACGACGACCGGCGGCAAGGCGTTGAAGTTCTATTGCTCGGTGCGCCTCGACATCCGCCGCATCGGCCAGATCAAGGAAGGCGAAGAAATCATCGGCAACCGCACCAAGGTCACGGTGGTCAAGAACAAGATCGCGCCGCCGTTCCGCAAGGTCGAGTTCGACATCCTTTTCGATCGCGGGATCAGCTACGAGGGCGACCTGCTCGACCTTGGCGTCGAAAAGAACATCGTGATCAAGTCGGGCACCTGGTTCTCGATCAAGAGCCCGAAGGAAGGCGAGATCCGCCTCGGACAGGGTCGCGAAAAAGCGCGCCAATTCTTGGTCGACAATCCCGATCTGGCGAAGGAGCTCGACGGTCAGGTGCGCACGGCACTCGCCCCCAAGGCTGCGGAATTCCCGGTTGCCGGCGCGACGCCCGCGGCCTCGACTTCGACCCCGGCGGCGAGCGCCGGCAACTCCTCGTCGGCATCCGCTGCTGCTTCCTCGAACGGCGATCTGCGCCCGCAAAAAAGCGCGCGCCCGCCGGTCAAGTCCTGATCCGACCGTAGGGCTGCCAGGCACCCGTTTCATTCGCGCGGCTTGCTCCGCGCGAACGAAACCGGTGCCTGGCGCCGTTCAGTCGGATAGATTGCTCGCCCCATGTCCAATCAGGCGACTCCATCGGTGGCGAAACATCCGCTCAACGCGGCGGCGGTGCGCCAGCAGTTCATCGACTTCTTCGTCGCGCGCGGCCACCGTTTCGTGCCCTCGAGCCCGGTCTTCCCCAAGGACGACGCGACGCTCTTGTTCACGAATGCCGGGATGAACCAGTTCAAGGACGTGTTCCTCGGCACGGGCAAGCGCGACTACAGCCGCGCGGTCAACTCGCAAAAGTGCATCCGCGTTTCGGGCAAGCACAACGATCTGGAGGAGGTGGGGCTCGACACCTACCACCACACCTTTTTCGAGATGCTCGGCAACTGGTCCTTCGGCGATTACTTCAAGCGCGACGCGATCGTCTGGTCCTGGGAACTGTTGACGAAAGTCTGGGGCCTTCCGAAGGACCGATTGTGGGTCACGGTTTTCGGCGGCGACGAGAAGGATGGCTTGCCGGTCGACGAAGAAGCCGCGCGCATCTGGCGCGAAGAAACCGACATCGATCCGACGCACATCCTGCGCTTTGGCCGCAAGGACAACTTCTGGGAGATGGGCGAGACCGGGCCGTGCGGGCCGTGCACCGAAATCCACATCGATCGCGGCGAACCGGGCAGCAATCTGCAGGACGGCGCAAATCGCGCGCTCGGCGTCAACGCCGGCAACGAACGCTTCATCGAACTGTGGAACAACGTGTTCATGGAGTTCAACCGCCAGGACGACGGCCGCCTGGTGAGGTTGCCCGCGCAACACGTGGACACGGGCATGGGCTTCGAACGCGTATTGTCGGTGATGCAGGGCAAGCGCTCGAACTACGACACCGACCTGTTCACGCCCATCTTCCAGCGACTTTCGGAACTGACCGGCAAGCCCTACGGACTGGACAAGGAACGCGACATCGCTTTCCGCGTCATCGCCGATCACTTGCGCGCGGTTTCCGTTGCTATCGCCGACGGGGCGGCGCCGTCCAACGAAGGCCGTGGTTACGTGCTGCGGCGTCTGATTCGGCGCGCGGCGCGCTTCGGCCGTCAAGCGCTCGGCATGGATCGGCCGTTCCTCTTCGACGTCGTGCCGACGGTCGTCGAAGTGCTCGGGCCCGCGTTCCCCGAACTTGCCCAGCGCGCCAAGCACGTGCAACTTGTCGTGCGCGCGGAAGAAGATTCCTTCGGCGCCACGCTCGAGCGCGGTCTGGGCTTGTTCTCCGATCTTGTGGCGCGCACACAGAAGCGCAATCCCACGGCGAAATCGCTCGCGGGCTCCGCGGCCTTCGAACTCTACGCGACCTATGGATTTCCCCAGGACCTCGTCGAGCAGATGCTGCGCGAGCGCGGCTGGACGCTCGATCACTCGGGCTGGGACAGTGCACAGTCGGAGCACCGCGCGGCCAGCCGTTCCGAAGGCGCCTTCAAGCAGTTGCTCTCGGCGGAACAGCTTGGCGGCATCGCCGCAACGCGCTCGACGTTCTATGACCCGGGCGAGGCGAACTGCCGGGTGCAGACACGCATCGCGCGCGCATTCCCTGCGCAAGGATCCGGCGAGAAGGACCGGCTGGTGCTCGAAGCGAGTCCGTTCTACGCCGAATCCGGCGGCCAAGTCGGCGACGCCGGCCTGATCCGGTCGCTGGACGGCCGCTTCGTCTTCGAAGTCGAGGACACGAAGAAACTTGGCGAGATCGTGATCCACATCGGCGTCGCGCGCGGCGAGGCCACGCTTGGCCTCGACGTCACGGCCGAAGTCGACAGCGAGCGGCGCTCCGCCACGCGCGCGAATCACACGGCCACGCACCTGATGCACAAGGCATTGAAGGAAATCCTCGGGGCACACGTCGGCCAGCAGGGTTCCTACGTCGGCCCTGATCGCCTGCGCTTCGATTTTTCGAGCCCGCAGGCGCTCACGCCCGAGCAGCTCGAACTGATCGAGCAGCAGGTCAATCGCGAGATTGCGCGCAATGCGCCGGTTGAGACGACCGTCGAAGATCTCGAAGCCGCCAAGTCGCGCGGCGTGGTCGCTATGTTCGGCGAAAAGTACTCCGAGCGCGTGCGCGTCGTGGCGGTCGGCGACTATTCCGCGGAACTTTGCGGCGGCACGCACGTGCGCTCGGCGGGCGACATTGGCGCGTTCCTGATCGTGCAGGAGCGCGCGCTGTCCGCCGGAGTGCGGCGCATCGAAGCTGTCACGCGCGTGGGCGCACTATTGCGCGCGCAAGAACAGCGTCGCCAGCTGCTCGGCGCCGCGCGGGCCCTGAAGAGTTCTCCGGAAGAGTTGGGCGCACGCATCGAACAATTGCAGCAGCAGCTCAAGGACTCCAAGAAAAAGCAGGCCGCCGGTGCCAGCAACGATGTGGGCGCGGCGCTCGAACTCGTTCGCGCGGCGATGCGCGTCCGAGCGGGCGTCAGTGCCGGCGTCCTCGACCTGCCCGACCTCGACGCCGAAGGACTGCGCGCGCTCGGCGAGCGCGCGAAAGCGCTGAGCGCGGACCTGGCCCTGACCCTTTTTGCGCGAGCCGATGACAAGCTGCCCTTCCTCGTCCTGTGCGAGGGAGCGGCCCTGAAAAAGGGCTTGCACGCCGGCCAGATGGCGCAGGCACTTTCGAAGCTCTTGGGCGGCGGTGGGGGAGGCCGGCCCAATACCGCCCAGGGCCAGGGCCTCAATCCCGGTGCCCTGCCCGAGGCGCTCCTGCTGGTCGAACGCACGCTCAGCGAGAAGCTCGGCGATTGACAGCCCCCCTGGGCGTGGGTACTTTCTCCGCCCTCTCGAACGCTGCAGGCGCCCCGCGCTTGCCCACCGAAGTCGCGTCATGCCCAATCCCAAGCGCCGTCACTCCAACACCCGCAGCCGCAATCGTCGTTCCCACGACGCCCTTGCGGTGCTCACGCCGAACTACTGCCCGCGCTGCGGAGCCGCCACGAAGTCTCACCGCGTGTGCGACAACTGTGGCCACTACGCCTTCTCCAAGGGCGGCGAAAAGAAGGGCACCGACGTGCTCCAGAAGGAAGAGGTCTAGGATCGCGTCGCCCCGCGCGGGCGGCGTTTCCAGCGGTCTTTTTCTCAGGCGATGAGTTCACAGCGCATTGCTCTGGACGTGATGGGCGGCGACAACGCGCCCGAAGCCATCCTGCAGGGCGCCATGCTGGCGAGCGCGGCGGACGGACCGTGGAAGCTCGACCCGGCGCGCATCCTGCTCGTCGGCGATCAGGCCGTGATCGGAGCTTTCCTGAGCAAGCACGGCGCCGCGGGACGTTTTGCGGTGCAGCACGCCGGCCAGGTCATCGGCATGGCCGAATCGCCCGCGACTGCCCTGCGCGCGAAGCCGGATTCGTCGATCAGCGTCTGCATCAAAGTGGTCAAGACCCATGACGCCGGCGCGATCGTCAGCATGGGCAACACCGGCGCCGTCGTCGGCGCTGCGACCCTCGGTCTTGGCACGCTCGAGGGCGTCAAACGTCCGGGCATTGCGGTGACCCTCAATCTGACCGGGACGCCGGTCACGATTCTCGACATGGGCGCGCAGGTCGCGCCCAAGCCGCAGCACCTGCTCCAATACGGTCTGATGGGAGCGATCTACTCCCGCGATTGCCTCGGCGTCGCCAAGCCGCGCGTCGGCCTGCTCAACATCGGCGAAGAGGCCAGCAAGGGCACGGATCTCCTGAAAGAGACCTATCCGCTGCTCGCCGCGAGTGGCCTTGATTTCGTCGGCAATGTCGAGTCGAGCGGCCTCTTCAAAGGTCTTGCCGACGTGATCGTCACCGACGGTTTCACGGGCAACATCGTGTTGAAGCTGATGGAAGAATTCTCCGGCTTCATCCTGAAACTCGTGCTCACCGAGTTGAAGGCGCACTCGGTCCAATGGGGGCCGGAAGCGCTCGGCAAGATCAAGCAGCACATCGACTACGCCGAGTACGGCGGCGCACTGCTGCTCGGCGTGGACGGCATCGTGGTCAAGGGCCACGGAAGATCCGATGCCCAGGCCGTCGCCAATGCACTGATGCAGGCGTCGAAGGCCGTCGACAGCGATGTGAACAAACACATTGTCCAGGGGCTCAGCGGCCTCGCGGCGGCGGGCGACGCCTGAGTCGCCTGGGGGCCCGCGGGACTTCTCGGGTCGCTTGCAGAGCTCAGGCCTGTAACCGGCTGCCGTTGCTTGTAGAATCCCCGGCGCGCGGGCCCGGCTGTCGGGCTCGGGTCCCACTCCAGCTCCCCTGCAGCTCACCGCATGAGTTCTTGCGTTCGCGTTGGCATCGCCGGAACCGGCTCCAAGCTGCCGAAGAAGGTGCTGGAGAACAGCGACTTCGAGAAGTGGGTCGACACCTCGGACGAATGGATCGTCCAGCGCACCGGCATTCGTCAGCGCCGCTGGGTCGGCGAGGGCGAGACGACCAGCGAAATGTGCATCGCCGCGGGGCGGATGGCGCTCGAGGCCGCCGGGGTCAAGCCTGAAGAACTCGACTTGATCATCGTCGGCACCCTGACCCCGGATTTCCTTTTGCCCGCCTGCTCGTGCCTGGTCCAGGATCGGCTGGGCGCGAAGAACTCGGGCGCCTTCGACGTTTCGGCGGCCTGCACCGGGTTTCTGACTTCGCTGCACACCGGCGAAGCCTTCGTCGCAGCCGGCCGCGCGAAACGCGTGCTCGTGATCGGTGCGGAATCCCTGTCGCGCTTCGTCGACATCCACGATCGCTCGTCGTGCATCATTTTCGGCGACGGCGCGGGCGCGGCTGTATTGATGCCCTGGGAAGAGTGCCGCCAGGGCGAGATCCTGCGCACGAAACTTGGCGCCGATGGCTCGGGCTACGCGACGATCCACATGAAGGGCGGCGGCTCGGTGATGCCGCCGACCGCCGAGAGCGTCGCGCGCGGCGATCACTTCATCCGCTTGCAGGGTCGCGAGACCTTTCGTTTCGCCGTGGCCAAGATGGCCGAGATGATCGAGCTGATGGTCGAAGGCCAGGACATCAACGATGTCAGCGTGATCGTTCCCCACCAGGTCAATCAACGCATCTTCGAAGCCGCCATGGAACGCCTGGGCTGGGGCCTCGACAAGCTGTTCATCAACATCGACAAGTACGGCAACACCTCGGCCGCATCGGTGCCGATCGCCCTCGACGAGGCTGTACGCTCCGGCCGGATGACCAAGGAAAAGCTCGCCGTGATGGTGGCTTTTGGCGCCGGCCTGACCTGGGGCGGAACGCTGATTCGCTGGTGATGAACGAAGCCATCCTATTTCCTGGACAGGGCGCCCAGCACGAGGGCATGGGACGCGACTGGTGCGAAGCCTTCCCTGTCGCGCGCGAGACCTTCAGCGAAGCCAGCGCGACGCTTGGATTTTCGCTCGAAGAGGCCTGCTGGTCGAAGGGCGAATTCGTCCATCGCACCGACGTCGCCCAGCCTGGCATCCTGGTCACGAGCGTCGCGATCGTGCGCGTGCTCGAGCAGCGCGGCTTGGATCTCGCACAGGCTCCGATGGTCGCCGGACTTTCGCTGGGCGAATACACCGCACTGTGGGCCGCGGGCTCGCTGCGATTCGAAGATGCCGTGCGGCTCGTGCGCCTGCGCGGCGAAGCCATGCAGGCTGCGAGCGAATCGATCCGAAGTTCGATGGTCAGCCTGATGGGTGCCAGCGAAGAGCAGGCGCTCGCGCTGGCGCAGGTGGGAGCGAAACTCGGCATCTGCTCCGTCGCCAACCTGAACGCGCCTGGACAGGTGATCGTGTCCGGCGAACTCGCGGCGCTTGACGCCGTTGAAGCCGCCGCGAAGGAACACGGCGTGCGCCGCACGCGCCGGCTGGTCGTCGCCGGGGGATTCCACTCCGAATGCATGCGCCCAGCCGCGGAACGTTTGCGCGCGGCGCTCGCGCGGATCGAAATCCAGGCGCCGCGCGTGTCGTTCCTTCCGAATGTCACGGCCGAACCCACCAAGGATCCCGAACGCATCCGAGAACTCCTGGCGAGCCAAGTTTGCGCGCCGGTGCTCTGGGAAAAGAGCATGCGCTGGGCTCTGGCACAGGGCCTCAAGCGCTTCCTCGAGCCCGGCCCCGGCAAAGTCCTGGGCGGGATCCTCGGCAAGATCGACGAGTCCGCGACTTGCCGATCGGCCGCCGTGCCCGCGGACATCGCCGTTTGATCCCGACCAGGCTCCAACTTCGGCGACGTCGCGCGACGAGCGCTCCAGCCCAGCCCCGGCCCGCAGAGTGTCTCAGCCCTTGCAATTCGGGTCTCCCGGCGGTCGAATCCTCGCACCTCCAGGCGACCTTTGACGCTGTCCCCACGCCTGAAACCACCCGCCGCCCCCCAACTCCTTGAGCGACCCGAGCCTTCCGACTGACCGCCCCCTCGCCGGAAAGGTCGCCCTGGTGACTGGTGCCTCGCGTGGCATCGGCAAGGCGATCGCCCTGCGTCTGGCCCGCAGCGGCGCGCGCGTCGCCTGCGTCGCCACGACGGCGGAGCGCGCCAAGGAGACGGCTGACGCCTGCCAGGCGCTTGGCGTGCAGAGCGCAGCCTATGGCGTCGACGTCTCCCAGGGCACGCCGGTCGCGGAACTTGTTGCGACGGTGCTCGCTGAATTCGGCGGGCTGGACATCCTGGTCAACAACGCCGGCATCACGCGCGACCAGCTGCTTTTGCGCATGACCGAGGAGGACTTCGAGCGCGTCGTCGACGTCAACCTCAAGGGCACTTTCAACTTCATTCGCGCCTCGGCCCGCACGCTGATG
>JAYUUV010000038.1:0-5224 GCA_043754695.1 Planctomycetota bacterium | reverse complement strand
AGCTCAACGGCGCGAGCTTGGGCTTCAGCGCGGCCAGTTGTTCGAGCGGCATCGGATTGCGCTCGGCGATCGACTGGAAGGTGCCGGCGTCGACGTGCTTCTTGCTCGCGATGAAGTAGCTCTTGGATTTCAGATCCTCCTCGCGCGCGAGAAGCGGCCAGCACTTGCCCTTGCAGACCTCCTCGGCCTGGACCGCGCTCACTCCGCCGAGCCAGACCAGGTCAAGCTTGTTGGACGTCAACGCCGCCAAAGCCGCGGCGGTATCGCTGACCGGAACGAATTCGACCGGACGGCCGAGGTCCTTGGCCAGCCATTTGGTCAGCGTTTCGTACTGCTTGGCGAGCTTTTCCTTGTCGCCGTCGGTGAGGCTGGAGATTCGGACCGGCGAGTCTTTGGGGCGCCTCGCGTCCGGATCCTCAGGCGCGGGCGCGGGAACCGGCGCGGGCGTCGGCGCGGGCTTCGGCGGATCCTGAGGCGGAGTCGGAGTCTGGAACGCCACCAGTCCAAGCAATGCACAAGTGGAGAAGAACAACGCGCCCGTGAGAATGCGATTCATGATGCGAATGCCGGTCTGGCTCAAATGTGTGGACGGGTCAGATTGCGGTGGCCATCAGCGGTGACGAGCACGTCGTCTTCGACGCGGACTCCGCCGAAGGCCGACAGTCGATCGATCACGGGCCAGCCGAAATGCTGCGCGAGGGGCCCCTGCCTGTGGGCTCGCAGCAACATCTCGATAAAATATACACCCGGCTCGATGGTGAAAATCTGATGCTCCTCCACGCGCCGCGTAGTGCGAAGGAATGGGTAGGCGGCGGGCGGCGGAACGGTTCCGCCCTCGGGGGCCTTTTGGCGGCCGCCTACGTCGTGGACCTGAATCCCGAGGAAGTGGCCGAGTCCGTGCGGAAAAAACGGCCGCGTGAGTCCGAGCTCGACGGCTTCGCGTCCGCCTTTTTTCAGGACGCCGAGGCCATGCAGCAGGTCGGCGATCTCGTCGTGGGCGGCGACGTGCAATTCCAGGTAGTCGATGCCCGGCCGCACGCGATCGCACAGGCGCTGCTGCAATTGATCGACGCCTTTGACCAGCTCGCGGAAGGTCGCGTCGCAGCCCTTGCGCGTCCAGGTGCGGGTGATGTCCGAGCCATAACCCAGATACTCAGCGCCGCAATCGATCAGCAGCACGCGGCCCTCTATCTGCGTGCGTTTGCCCGTGTAGTGCAGCGTCGCGCCCTTCTCATCGAGCGCGATGATCGTGTGGTAGGGCAACTGCTCTTCGGTGCATCCGACGGCCGACAGATATTCATTGTGGATCGCGAGTTCGCTGGCTCCGCTCTCGAAAGCCGCCAGCGCGGCGCGGTGGCCGTTGGCGCCGAGCGATTCGGCGACTTCGAGGCAAGCGACTTCGTAGTCCGTCTTGTAGGCGCGCTCCCAATCCAAGCGTGCAACAAGCGACGGCGGATTGATGTCTTTCTCGGCGATCCCGCTCGCGCGCGCGAGCTCGGGTTCATCGCCGATGTAGGCGGTCTTGCCTTTGAGCGTGAGCGCCTTCCAGGCCTTCGACGCGTCGTTGACTTCCTCGAGGTCGAAGTGCGAGCGCCAGAAGACATCGCCGAGCGGCAGTTGCTCGTACCAGTAATCCTCGGGCGCAAATCGCACCAACTTGGCGGGTTCGCCCAGTTGCACGTGCAGCAGATGGCGCGGCCCGTCGAGCGGCAACCAATGCGCGAAATGCGGCACGGAATGGAACGGCGCGTCCATGTCGTCGGCGTAGTGCGTGAACGGCTTGCCGCTGGAAACGACATATCCGTCGTATCCAGCGGCCGCGAGAACCGCTTCCGCGCGGCGCTGACGCGTGGCGATGTGGGCTGCGAAGTGTTCGGCGACCATGGATTACTTGACTCCGTGCATCAGCTTGTTCACCAGCGGTGAAGCCAGTGCCAGCAAGAGGCCCAAGCTGATCGTGAGCCACAGGATCGGTGTGAAGGCCGACATATAGCCGGCCAGCGCCGCGGTACCGCCTTCGGTCGAGACATTGGCTTCACCCGCGATCTTCGAGAAAAGTCCCGCACCGTAGTTGGCCATTGCGATCGAAACGAACCAGGCCCCCATCACCATGCCGGTGATCTGCGGAGGCGCGAGCTTGGTCACCATCGACAGTCCGACCGGGGAAATGCACAGCTCGGCGGTCGTGTGGATCAAGTACAGGCCGGTGAGGATGAACCAGGGGACTTCGCCGGCGGCGTCCGCGCCTTGGATGCCCAGCATCAACAGGCCGAATCCCAGGCCGACCTGGATCAGCGCCAAGCCGAACTTCAGCGGAATCGACGGGTTGAAGTTCGCGCGATCGAGCCAGACCCACAGCGCGGCGAAGACCGGGCCGAGCAACACGATGAAGATCGCGTTGACCGACTGGAACCACACGAAGGGCATGGTCCACGAGCCCAGCGTCAGATCGCGGATGTGGTTCTGTGCGAAGAAGTTCAGCGAATTGCCGGCCTGTTCGAAGCTGGCCCAGAAGGCGATGTTGCAGAACAAGAGCATCAGCAGTGCAAACAGGCGCTGTCGCACCATCTTCTCGCTCTTGAGCGCGATGCTGAAAATATAGATCGCGATGGCGACGCCGAGCGCGAGCAAGATGTAGCCGACGAACTTGTTGTGGCTGAGCATCAGGAAGATCAGCGGCACGGTGGCCACGCAGCCCACCACGACCTTGAGCAGCGTGCCCGAGCCTTCGCGCCCCGTCGGCGCCAGGCCGTGGCCCTGCAGGTGCTTCCCGCCCAGGCCGAACACGGCGATGCCAAGTAGCATGCCGATTCCGGCAAACATGAACCCGAAACGGTAGTCGGGAATGCCGGCCACGTAGCCCGCATCTCCCTGCACGCCGACTGCGGGCGTGCCCATCAACTGCGAGATCCACTGGCAGGCGATCGGCGCCAGAAAGGCACCCATGTTGATGCCCATGTAGAAAATCGTGAATCCGCCGTCGCGGCGCGCGTCACCCTGCTTGTACAGCTTGCCGACCAGGGTCGAGATGTTCGGCTTGAACAGCCCGTTGCCGACCACCATGACAGCCAGCCCCACGAGGAACATTTTCTCCGAAGGAACCATCAGCACGAATTCGCCGATGGCCATCAGGATTCCGCCGAGCATGATCGAGCGCCGGTAGCCCAGCACGCGGTCGGCGATCGATCCGCCAAAAACGCCCAGCGCATACACCAGCGCGGTAAACGCGCCGTAGTTCACTGAGGCTTCGGCCTGGGGCTTGGAGAACTGCTGCACCAAATAGAGCACGAGCAGCGCTCGCATACCGTAGTAGCAGAAGCGCTCCCACAGCTCGGCAAAGAAGAGCACGAACAGTCCTCGCGGATGTCCGAGCCAGGTCTCACCTTCTTGAACGCTCACGTCGGGGGCTTGGGTTGCCATGCGATGTCGAAGTCGTCGGGGGTTGAGCCGCGTGGGAGGCGGCGGGGGATTTCGCGGCGATCCTACGCGCTCCCCGACCCGGGTGTCCCCCCTTTTTCCTGACCGGACGAAGGTCGTACCCTGCTCGCATGTCCAATCTCAGGCTGCGCCCCGCAACTGGAGCGGACCACGGGCTGTACCTGCGCTACTTCGCCGAGCTGGGCACGCAGGACCCGCCGCTTGAACCCGCGCGCTGGGAGCTTGAGAGCGCGCCGTCGACCTTCTTCCTTATGGAAGAGGACCGGGAAGTCGGCTACGCGGCCTTCGAACTCGCCGCGGACATTGCCCATGTGCGACACGTGGTCGTCGACACCGCGCAGCGCCGCCGCGGACTCGGTCGGCGACTGATGCTCGAGCTCGCCGGCCATCTGCGCAGCTTGGGCGCGCGGGCCTGGCGGCTGAACGTCTTCAACAACAACCATGTGGCCATCGACCTCTACACGAGCCTCGGCTTCAGCGCGATCTACTCGACGGCGGTGCTGCGACTTGCATGGGAGGATTTGGGCCGGCTGCCGCATCTGCCGTCGACGGGCTTCGATGCGCCGCGCGAACTCGACGGGGCAAACGAAACCGAGTTCGCCCTGATGCACGGCCAGCTCGCGCGCGCGCGAGAGAAGCAGGGCGTGCGCATCGTCACGGCCTTGGCCGCGAACGGGAAGTGCGTCGGCATCGCCGTCTTCGATCCGAGCTTTCCCGGTTCGTTCCCCTTCCGCTGCAAGTCGCCTGAGTACGCGCGCACGCTGATCGAAGCGCTGCGCGCGCGCTACGAAGGTCCCAAGGAATACCTGCAGCTCGTGATCGAGGACGCAGCGATCGTGGCCAGCGTGCTCGAGAGCGGCGGCGCCCTGCGCATGCACGACATCCTGCACATGCGCGGACAGATTCCAGCATGGGAGCCGGCATGAAGTTGCCCGCGATGCGAGCGGCATTTGCCGGCTTCTTGCTCTCGTGGTTCGGCGCGTGCGCGGCGCCGGTACCGAGCCGCGCGTACTTCCCCTTTTCCAATTTGAATGGCCAGGTGTTCAGCGCGCCGCAGGTGCTGGCGGACGCCAGGCGCGAGAGTTTCGGCGGCGAACCGAACGCAGTCGTGCTCGCGATCGATGAAAACAGCTCGTTCCGCGCCGTGAGCGATGCGGTGTTGCAGTTGCGGCTGCGGAATCTGGCCGTCGGCTATTGGATCGACGCTCGAACGGCTGACGGCGCAGAAGACGGCTTCGAGCCCAGGCTCGCCCATGTGCGCGCCGTGCTGAACAATCGCCCGCCCGCGGACGCGATTTTCCTGGCAGGTCTGCCGGGCGAGCGATTGTCCTGCGGTTGTTACCGGACACTTTGCGGCGCGACCGACGACGTGCAGGCTCCGGAAACCTGCGCACATTTCGTCGCGGCGTTGCGCGGGTTCACGGGCGGAGCGATCGTCGTGCCGGTCTGGCCGGACGAGGGCGGCTTGAAGCCGGAGGCCTGCGCATCAGCGGCCTGCAACGCAGCACGCTGTGGCGAACGAGCGGCACGTGCCTTTGGCGCTGTGCGCGCCGATTCAACTCGTGTGGCGTTGCAGTTTTCCGGTGCCGCAGCCGCGACGCCTGCGTCCTTCGTCATGGAACGCCTGATGGGCTGGTCGCAGCTCAAGGGCAACGCGCCGACTGCGGTACCGGGCTCCACATCGACGCTGCTCGCCGTGCTCCCGGGCCTCGAATGGAAGAGCAAGGAACTGGAACCGGCCGTCGCCGCAGTCCGCTCGAGAGCTCGCGGCGGTTTCCTGATCGTC
>JAYUUV010000037.1:0-2387 GCA_043754695.1 Planctomycetota bacterium | reverse complement strand
ACGCTCGCTGTCCTCGCGCGCGTCTGCGAGCCGTGGGACGGAAAATGGTGGAGCATCGCGCCCGCGAAACTCCCGCATCCCGCGCGAACCGTCGATTGGCGCGGAACCGAACTCGCCAATGCGACGCTCGCCGCCGCGCTCGGCGATTCCGACCCTGCGACTCGTCGCTCGGCCATCGCGGCGATTCGCGAAACGAAAGACTCACGCCTGGCCGTGTCGATTCGCGAGCGCTTCGTGATCGAGACCGACATTCCGACGCGCACCGCGCTGCTCGATGCCCTCGCCGAAATGGGAACCGCGGAGGATGCGCTCTTGTTCGGACGTCTGGCGCGCAAATCGAAGGACACCGACGAGCGCGTTCGCGCGCTGCAGGTGGGCGGCCGGCTCGACGCCGAACGTGTCGCGCCTTCCGCTGCCTACCTTGCCGGCGACGATGCGACCACTGCGCAGGTTTCCGCAGCGAGCCTCGAAGTCCTTAGCCTCATCGATCCGCTCAAACTCAAGGAGTTTGACTGGACCTTCGACCTGACCTTGAACCGCACGACGCATCCTTCGCCACTCGTGCGCCGCGCCTCGTGCAAGTTGCTGGCCGGACAAGACGCAGAGCGCGCTTTGCCGAGGCTCTTGGAACTCTTCCGCGATCCTGAAGTGCGCAGCGCCGCCTTTGACGCGCTGGCGAATCTCGACGATCCGCGCGCGGCACGCGTCTATGCACAGGCGCTCGGCGATCAGGATCCGGACTTGCGCAGCGTCGCGCGTCGCACCATCGCGCGCCTGCGCAAGAAGCTGCGGCCTGCGCTCGAAGGCATGGTCGAGCGCCAAGAGTTCAACGGCGAGGTCGTGCGCGAGCTGCGCTCGATCTACGCCAGCTATCAACCGATCCTTGAATGGGATCTGTACGGGCCGTTCGCGATCGACACGGCCGAGGGCAAACTCGACTTCGTGAACGATCACGCGGCCGAGTCGATGAAGGCGCTCGCGAGGGCGAAGCTCCAACATGCAGCGTCCAAGCGTGCCGACGGTCTGATTGACCTGCGCGCGTTGCTCAGCGAAGCGCAGGACCAAGCCGCGTACGCGTTTGGCCAACTTGAATCGAGCAACGAAATCGACGTCGAACTCCACGCCGGAAGCGACGACCAACTCGTGGTTTGGCTCAATGGCGTGCAGGTGCACGAATTTGACGGCGCGCGTGGATTCACGGCCGAAGCCGATCATTTCAAGGCACACCTTGTGGCCGGTGTGAACAAGCTCGTGCTGCGCGTCGGTCAAGTCGGCGGCGACTGGAGTTTTGCGCTGACCGCTCCGGAAGAGGGCCGTGGTCCGATCTTCGAATCGAAGTTGCCGACGCAGCCCACGCCCGCTGAATACGCGGCCTTCGCAACAGAACATCCCGGCGATGCTGCGCGCGGCGAGATCGTGCTCCGCGACGTGAATCGCAGCTTGTGCTTGCGCTGCCACGCGATCGCCGGTCAGGGCGAACACGTCGGGCCGGACCTCGCCGGCATCGGCGCGCGCTACTCGCGCACGGAGCTCATGGCTTCGATTCTCTCGCCTTCGCAGCGCATCCTCGACGGCTATGCGGCGGTCTCGGTCCTCACCAAGGGCGACCAACTTCTTTTCGGACAGATCAAGCGCGACGACGCGAATGGCATCACGTTGATCGACACGACCGGAACCCCGATCGAAATCGCCCGCGAGGACATCGCCGAAGTGCGCCCCTCGAAGCAATCCGTGATGCCCGAAGGCCTCTGCAACACGCTGACCCCGACCGAATTCGCCGACCTGCTCGCCTGGCTTTCACGTCGATAACTGCTGCGATTTGCAGGCAGGCGCGCCGCACTGCGGTCGACCTCGCTTCAGGTGGCCAGCTTGTGGCGAACGCGGCAGCCGAATCGCTGGCGTCCCACGCGAACTGCGAGAGCAGGAGCCGCACGGGCACGCATGCGCCCGCACGGCTCCAGGAATGGTCAACTCGCGGCCGGACGCCGCGAGCGCGAGGAGTTCCCCGTCAGCTCACTTCGAGGAAGAAGCCTTCCACTTCCTGTACGGGCCGTCGTATTCCTTGCCCTCGATGATCGCCTTGTCCACCAAGGGCTTGAGCTTCTCCAACAGAGGAAGTTTCTTCGAGATATTGTCCTCTTCCTTGATCGCCTTGTAGGCGAGTCTCAAGGCGGCCCAGGCTTCGTCAAAAGCCTTTTGCTCCTCTTTGGGCTCGGGATACGACTTACCTTTTTCTGTCACTGTCATCGCGATTTCTCCTGGGGGATGAGTCGGGTTTTGAATTGCCGTTCGGTCGGCGGCACGGAGGATCGTAGTGGCCGCAGTTCGCTCGCGTCAAGCGCACGCGAAGTGGCAATCGTCCCCGGTAATCCGCCGCCGTTTTTTAC
>JAYUUV010000036.1:0-16337 GCA_043754695.1 Planctomycetota bacterium | reverse complement strand
CGAATATTTCAACTGTTCGCTTTGCCACATCATCACTTGATCGAGATCGTGCGCGGAGACCGGTTCCGTCACGCCCGGCGGGGCGATCGAGCTTTGGGGCTTGCGGCTGCCCAGTTCGACGAACTGCGTGTAGCTCTGGCGCAGCGGCGAGAGCAGCGTGTTGTTGTCCACGGTTCGGAACGGCCCCATCAGCACACCTGGGCCCGGCACCAAGGAGGGGAAACCCTCCTGGCTCGTCCAACTCGGCAGCTGGACGGTTTGCACGTGTTGCTGGTACCAAGACTGCCAGATGGTCGTGGGTCCGACGAGCTGGGCCTTGCGCACCGCCTCGCTGAGCACTCGATCGACGTACGCGACCTCGGCGGGGCTGAGCGGGATCGGCGGGACGCTGCGAATCTTGGCCAGCGACTGCTTCAGGAAAAGGTTCAGTCCGGTCTCTCCGCCGCCGTAGATCGAGATCAACTCCGGTCCTGTGTCCTGCAGGCGGAAGCTCAGGTTCATGAACCAGACGACCAGCGTGCCGCGCACGGAGTTGTCCACCTTCGCGCCGGCCAGATACCAGGGGCCGAGCTCCTGCAACGCGCGCTTCGCGTCGAGCGAGAGCGCGACTGCGTTGTTTTTCAACCACAGGCCGATCTCGGAAAAGTCGCGACCGGCGACGCTGACCACGTCGTGGTGCAGTTCGAAAATCTGCTGCGGAGAAATCAACTGGCGTGAAACGCCCGCCAGGAGTTCGCGCAGGCGGCGCGAGCGGAACGAGTCGCCCGAGCCGTTGGACCCGAAGCGGATCGGGATCGGATACCAGGTTCCGACCGGCCGGTGATTCGCGGAGAACACGAAACCGGCCGCGGGATCGAGCACGTGCGGCACCAACGCGTGGGGCAAGAGATCGAGCCAGTCGGATCTCGTGCTGCTGCCGTCCTGGGCGATCACACCGGCGAGTTCGAGCCCGGGATTGCGCACCGGCACCGAGCCCGCGACCGAATAGCCGACGTGGCCCTCTTCATCGGCGAAGATCATGTTCACGCTGGGCCAGGTCCAACCTTCGAGCGTGTCGAAGAAGCTGTGGACCGAGCTGGCGCGAACCATGTTGACCAGCGCGGTCGAAGTGTCCTTGAACGGGTCGTCGAAGGGCACGCGTCGAAGCGCATATTCCTCGCCTGGATGCGCGTCCTGGACGATTCCGGTGACCACGGGGCCCCAATAGGTTTCGCGGTATTGGACAAAGACGTCCGCTTCGCCCTGCACATGGATGGTTTCGAGATTCGACGCGCTGAAGTCCAGCCACTGTCCATCGAGTTGGTAACGGCCGGGCTGATGCAGCGGGTCCAGTTTCAGTTGCATCAAATCGGATTGATCCAGGCCGATCGCGGTCGGGCTCCAAGCCACGTACTTGGTGGAACCGCTCAGAATGTTGGGGCAGCCGGGCACGCCGACGCCGCGCACTGCGAACGTGGCGCCCTGCATGCTCCATTCGTAGAGCTGACTAGGCAGCGTGATGCCGATGCGCGGATCGCCGACAAGCACCGCTCGGCCCGTCGTCGTGTGCGCCCCATCGACCGCCCAGGCCTGACTGAAGTGCGGGCTGGAGAGGTACGGCTGGCAATTCTCGTCCTGCCGCAGGGCGTGCGAGCGCGCATAGCTGCCCAGCAAGTCCTGCACATCGAGCGGAACATCCCGACGCTCGATCACTGCCGCCGTATCGTCGCAGACCAGTGTGCCCAGCAAGGCCTCGAGCTGTTCGTCGTGGCTCAGTCCGGGCGTGTTCGAGATGACTTGCCAGTCGTGCATCAGCCTGGCTTCGTCGAGGCCGTTGGAGCCGAAGAATTCGCCGAAGCGCAGCCACGCTCCGATGCAATCGGCGGGTGTCCACGGCTCCAGCACGATGGCGTGCTGCGCGAACAGCGGACCGAGAACAAGATTCGGATCGTGCATCCAGGCGTTGACGCCGTCGGCATAGGCCTGCAGCAGCTTGCGCGTGGAGAGGTCCATGCAATTCACCGCGCGCTGCGCATGTTTGCTCCAACCGAAGAGCCGCGCCTTGCGGTCGCTGGTGACGTGCGTCTTGTTGATCGCGCCGTTCTGCGGATTGACGACGGCACCGGAACCGAAGAACTCGGAGACGCGGCCCTGCACGACGAGCCGCATCCAGCACATCTGGAACAAGCGATCCTGTGCCGCAGCATATCCAGCACCGTAGTAGGCGCCCTCGTCGCTGCTGGAGAAGACGTGCGCCACACCTTGAGCATCGCGGCCGATGCTGATGCCGGCGGGCAACGGATTGCTCGCTGCAGGCGTGGCCAGGCCACGCTCCGCCCGAGCACCCATGCACAGCGTGACGACGAGCGCGCTCGCCGTCAGGACGTTCGCGGGCAATGTGGTAGCTCTGCTCATGCTCAGGGGTTCCAGGACCGTCGATTCCGCGCGAGCTGGATCCGTGACACGCGCAGGGAACGCGCGAACCAGGCGAATCGTCGATTCTCACCGGCCTGTGGAAATCCTGCAACGAAGCAGTCGCCCTTCCGCCGAAGAATCGTGGCTTTCGAAGTCACGGCGGGGCCATCCACGAGCCTGGATCCAGGAATACCCTGAGCGCGACACGGGCCGGGTACGGGCGTTCGCTCCGCGCCGCCGTGCGCAGGCGCGAGAGCCCGGGCGACGTACCGGTTCGACTTCGTGCAGCGCGCGTCAGCGCAACCAATCCTTCTCGACGGCAAGCAGCCGATCGCGCCCCAGCTCAGTGGCCGCCACCTCGCCGGCACTTACGACGTGGACGAAGATCCGCGCGGCGAGGTCCTCGTTGCGCAAAGTTTCACCGAGGTCCGCGCGCAGGCGTCGGCGCGCGGCCTTGAACTCGGCCTGACTGCGTCGAGCCAGGCCCGCGTCGTAATTCTGCTCCGCGAGATCGCGCTCGAGGTTGAACAGGGGCAGGCTGTCGACGCACAGCACCTCGATCATCGGGGCGACGTAACGATTCTCGAGCTGGAGAGCGAGCGCGAGGTGCCGGCCGATCCCGACCAGTTCCTCCTGGCGTTCTTTCCAGGCTTCGTTGAGCAGACCTTCGCGGATCAGCGAGCGCAGGGTGGTCTGATCCTCGTCGTCCAGGCGCGAATGGGCCGACGAGGGCGAAGAAGACACCGCGATGCGCGAGCGCTCTTCCGAGCGGATCGAGACCTCCGTGCGCACCTCGCGCACGCTGCTTTCGAGCCGCTCGAGCCTGCTCAGGATCTTTTCCAGCTGTTGCAGGATCCGCTCCGACCCATCGGCAGCGCTTGGCGTCGTCGGCCGCGGTTCGGGGAGTCCTGCGCTCACCAGCGCCGGCTGATCCGCGGGATCCGTGGATGAAACCGGGCTGGGTGCGGCCGGTCGAGCCACACTGAAGAGCAGGGCCATCGCGAACAAAGCCAGTGCGACGAGAACGAACCAAATGAACTTCATGGGGGGCCTCACACGGCTGTCCTTGGGAATGCAGGCGCGCTGCGTCAAGCTACCCTGACGAACGGATTCGATTCGCCGATTCTTGCATGTCTCAGCCTCGATTAGCCGCGCTTCTCGAGGGGGTCACGCGGATTGGGACGCTTGTCGCAGGCCCGATCCGACGGCCCGCGCTAGACTCGCGCGCGTCGCGCCCGGCCCGGGGCGGCCCGATGAACCGCTCCCAAGCACTTGCCGCAGCCGATGAAGCGTTCGACGTCGCCATCGTCGGAGCCGGTATCAATGGCGCCGCCGTGTACCGCGAGCTATGTCGAGCGGGATACCGCGTGTTGCTGGTGGATCGCGGCGATTTCGCCAGCGGGACCAGCCAAGCCTCGGGGATGTTGATCTGGGGCGGGCTCCTGTACCTGCGCAATCTCGATCTGCGCACGGTCTTCGGGCTTTGCAAGGCACGCGATCGGCTGGTACGCGAGGAACCGGGCAACGTCGAGACGCTTCGTTTTCGCTATCTGCCGCTGCAGCGCGGCGGCCGCAGCCGCAGGCTCGTGCAAGCGGCCCTGTTCTCGTATTGGATGCTCGGCCGGCGACGTCGGCGGCGGCCCTACGGCGAACACCAGTTTCGCGCCGCAGACTTGCTGCGCCACGGACGATTTCATTCCTCGCTGGTCTACGAAGAAGCTTGTCTGTCCGATTCGGACAGTCGCTGCGTCCTGTCGTGGATCCTGGCGCAGGGCGGCGAGGGCAACGTCGCCTTGAACCACTGCGAATTGACGGCGGCCAATTGGCAGCGCGATCAGCAGCGCTGGCGGATGGAATTGACGGATCGCCACGGCGGATCGCAGCGCAGCGTCGAGGCACGCGTGCTGGTCAACGCCGCCGGCGTTTGGACCGAGCGCGTCGGCGAACTCTGCGGCCTGGAACAGCGCTATCGGCATGTGCTGAGCAAAGGCGTTTATCTGGCCTTTCAGCGCCCGGCGGAACTCGAGGAGGCCCTGGCCTTCGAGATGGAGCAGCACGGCGATTCGCAGACATTCACGCCCTGGGGCCCGGTCGCACTATGGGGCCCGACGGAATCCGTGGTCACGGACATCGGCGGCGGTTTTCGCCCCGATGTGGACGACGTGCGTTTCCTCTTGTCGCAGGCGAATTCGAATCTGTCGCAGCAACGCGGCGCCGAACACGTGGTTTCGCTGCGCTGCGGGATCAGGCCGCTGGCTGTCGAGCGCTCGTTCTCGCGCGAGGTCTATCCCTTGGATCTCTCGCGCCGTCACATCGTCGCGCGCGATCCGAAAGTCGCCGCGCTGTCGATCTTTGGCGGCAAACTCACTTCGGCTCCGATGATCGGCCGCGAAGTGGCTCGGCACGTGCGCCAGTATTTGCCTGCCCGCCGGCCGCCGGCAAAGGAGCAGGCCGCGGCGCCGCCGCCGACCAGCCGTTTTCCGGGCGTCGACGTCGCGCTGCCTTCCGCCGCCTGGTGCCGGGAGAACGAAGCGTGCCTGACGCTCGGGGACTATCTGCGGCGGCGAACCAACATCGCGCAATGGGTGCCGCGCCTGGGGCTTGGACGCGGCGACGAGAACCTGCCCGAGATCACGAAAATCGCCGCGGATATCTGTACTCCCGAGCAGTCCGCAGAGGCCGTGGCGAATTGGCGCCATGCAGCGGACGTGCAGGACCGATTGCTCGCTTCTGTCTAATACCTCCACGATGAATCAAGCCGTCAACTTGCCCCACGAACCCTCGAACGCCTGGCCGCTGCTTGAAGCCGACGACGAAGCGGCGGTGCTGCGCGTGATGCGCGACGGGAACATCAGCACACACCCGGTGATCCGCGAACTCGAACGCGACTACGCGGCCTTCAGCGGGCGAAGATACGCCTTGGCGCACAACAACGGCACGGCGGCGTTGATGGCGGCCTTCCATGCGCTCGGACTCGAGCCGGGCGACGAAGTGCTCGTGCCCACGGCGACTTTTTGGGCTTCGGTGCTGCCGATGTTGTGGTTTGGACTGGTGCCGGTTTTTTGCGCCAGCGAGCGCGAGCGCCAGGGGCCCGATCCTGACGACATGCGCCGGCGCATCACTGCTCGCACGCGCGCGATGGTGATCGTGCACCTGTGGGGGCTGCCTGCGAAAATGACCGAACTGCAGAAGCTCGCCCGTGATCACGGGCTCAAGATCATCGAGGATGCATCGCACGCACACGGCGCCAGCTGGCGCGGCATTCCCTGCGGCCGATTGGGCGACATTTCCGTGTTCAGTCTGCAGGGCGACAAGCTCGCGCCGGCGGGCGAGGGCGGAGTGCTCTTGACCGACGACGCGAACTATCTGGAGCGCGCGACATGCCTGGGCGACATCACGCGCATCATCGAACTGGACACGCCGGCACGCCGCTTCGCGGCCACCTCGTTCGGGATCAAAACGCGCATCGCGCCGATCTCGGCCGCGATCGCCCGCGTGCAGTTGGCGAAGCTCGCGCGCAACAACGCGCGGCGCAACGCCAATCTGGAGCGACTCTCGCACGCGCTCGAAGAACTCGGCTTCGATTGTTTCCTGCCGCCCGCGCACATCCGGCGCGTGTACTTCGAATTCTTGATCCGGCCGCGCGACGCGAACGTCGACGTGACGGCGCTGATCGCGGCGCTCACTGCCCAGGGTTGCCAGGTGCGTTGCCCGCGCTATCCGCTGCTGCACGAGCAACCGTTTTTCAGCGAGGGACATTGGGCGCGCACCGGCCACATCGATGCCGCGCGTGCGCAAGCACTCGCCTCGGCGGGCGGCTTCGAAAGCACGGCGCACGAGAACACGCGCCTCTTGCGCTTGCCTTCTTTCCCAGGCGAGGACAACGGCATCATCGATCAATACATCGAAGCCTTTCGCAGGGTCAGCGGATGAAGTGGCGCCTGGCCAACTTTGCCCTGCATGCGTTGCACCTTGGCGTGATCGCCTTTTGTCTGTGCGGTTGGATCTGGCCCGTGACGCGGCCCTTCCACTTGGTTCTATGTGGATTGACCGCTTTTTCGTGGTTCATCCTCGGTCCCTTGATCGGCAAACCGGGCCATTGTTTCCTGACCGGTTTCCAACATCGCGTCTGGGCGAACTTGGGACAAGTGCAGCAGCCCAACTACATGAGCTACCTTTTCCAGCGCCTCAGCGGCCGCGCGCCCAACGTGGTCGCGATCGACCGCGCCACCCAGGTCGCGTTCTACACCTGCACGTTGCTTTCGGTCTGGATGTTCGTGCGCGCGACCTAGTCGCCATGTCTTCCCATGCAGGGCCGTGGCGCTAGCATTGGCGCCATGCAGAGCAAAGCCAAGACTGTCGACGAGTACCTTGCCGAACTGCCTGCCGATCGCCGCGCTGCGCTGGCAGCCGTGCGCAAAGTGATCCTCGCGAACCTCGACAAGCGCGGTTACGAAGAGGGCATGACCTACGGGATGATCGGCTACTACGTGCCGCACCGAGTTTTCCCGGCGGGTTACCACTGCGATCCCAAGCAGCCGCTGCCCTTCGTCAATCTCGGCTCGCAAAAGAACCACATGTCTCTCCACATGATGGGCATCTACGGCGACTCTGCCCACGCGAAGTGGTTCACGGAAGCGTGGGCGAAGACCGGCAAGAAACTGGACATGGGCAAGGCTTGCGTGCGTTTCAAGAAACTCGAGGATCTCGCGCTGGACGTTATCGGCGAATCGATCCGACGCATTCCGGCGAAGAAATACATCGAGATCTACCAGCGCGCGCTCGAGTCGCGACCGAGTGCGTCGGCGAGCAAGGCGAAGCCGGCGGCGAAAAGGCGACTGCCCACCAAGCAGGCTCCGGCAGCCAAAGCGCGTGTGCGCGCGGCGCGTGCGAACTGACTCAGAGGGTACGCGCGCTATTTCTTGGTCGGCGCGGATGGCTGGGCAGCGCCCGTGCCGGCCTTGGTTTCACTGCCGCCAATTTGGTGGACGATCATTACATCTAGGTCCACGCGTGGCAGCGCGCAGTAACCTGAACGGAGTACGCGAGGACTGTGCAACGCGTAGATCTCGCGCTCCAAGCCCAGGGGCTCGGAAGCGTGCTCGAGCGCCGCGCCGAATCCGCGTCTTTCCTCGCGAAGCGACAATTCGGCCCGTGCGGCGCTCGAACCCAGTTCGCGACGCTCGCTCATGTTCAGCGAGTCGTTGTTCGAATCGACGAACACGAATCCGCGAATCGCTTCGCGCGCCTTCGCCGTGGGGACTGGCGAGAGATTGAATCGGAGCTTGGCGGGATTGCTGTCGGCGGTTGGGGCCCTGGCAGCGAGCACTCGTGCCCAGCTTTTCAGGGCCTGTACTTCACCGAGGGGATCGACGAACACATAAGTCGCCGGCTCGATGCCCTGTTCCATCAGGCTGAGCGCCAAAAGATTGCCCAATCCGACCCCGCGCACGATCACACGCTCGGGATCGCCATCGACTCTGCGCAAGGCTTCCTGCCAGGCGATCAAGGCGTCCGCAGGCCACTTGCCTGGATCCGGAATTCCATCCGATGCGCCGACGCCGCGCATGTCGAGCACCAAGGAGCCCGCGCCGCGCTGCAAGAATTCCAGCAGCAGTCGCTCCGTGTCGACGGCGGGTGCCGACGGATCTCCTGGAGGCGCGCCGATCGGCGTGGCCAGAAAATGCAGCACGAGCAGGGGATCGTCATACTCCGGAGGCAGGAAGCAGCCGCGCAGCCTAACGCCAGGCTCTACTTCTAGCTCGATAGGCTCGCCGTGCTGTGCTCGCAGCGAGGCGGGCAGACGATGCAGCTCCCTCGGCGGCAACGGGGCCGCGCAGGCGCTCAACGCAAGCAGCAGTAGCTGGATTCGACGGCTCACAGGACTAGACTCGACCGATCGCCCAGGCTGCGCGAGCCTGGGCGAGACGTACTGACGGGTCTAGGAGAAGCGGACGACGCCGACTACCACTTCTTGCGGACTTCGAAGCGGATGCCCGAGATGTCGTCGCCGTTTTCGACGTAGCCCGCCATCACGTCGCAGCGCAGGATCCACGAGGTCGCGATCGCGATCTGGTAGCGCGCGCCGACACCGACTTCGTCGCCAAGATCGCCGTTCGTGTCGTCGTAGGAGTGCAGCGCGGCGACTTCGAGCACGATCTGCTGACGGTGCTCCGCGGTGAACAGGCTGGGCAGGTATTCGACCCCGAACGCCGCTCCGACGCGGTCGTGACCGGTGTCGTCGAGACGCGGGAAGAGCGTCAGCGCATCCGCTTCGAAGTTGATCCCGGTGTTCTTCAATACGCCACCGGCGCCGGCGTCGCGCGCCAGCGACTCGGGGTCGCCAAGGCCGAGGAACATGTTCAGGTAGGGCAGCAGCGTGTAGGGCTGACGCGTGCGGAAGGAGTTTTCGGCCAGGAACAGCGCGCCGCCGTTCGTGTTCTCTCCTCCATTGAGGATCACGCGCAGCGAGTTGGACAGCCAATCCCAATAACGCTTGGTCCAGGCCGCCGAGACGTTGAGCGTGTCCGTCCCGCCGGCGCCGTCGTTCGAGGCGAAGCCGAAACCGACCTCGGCATAACCTGAGTGCATCTCGATGAAACTGTTGGCGCCGATCAGGTTGGTGCCGCCCTCGGTGCTGATGCCTTCGTTCTTGATCGACCTCGAGCTGACGTCGTCGATACCGGCAAAGAAAGTCACGTCCATGTTCGAGATGTCGAACTTGGGGCTGTTCATTGCGGGAATCGTGACCGCGCCGCCGACGAAGGCGTCTTCCATCCACACGCCGTTCTGGAACAGCAGCGGGATGCGGCCCACGGCGAAGGGCAGGTCGAGGCTGTTGTGCTCACCCGTGATGCCCTGCGTGATCGGACCGACGTCGCCTTCGAAGAAAATCGTGTCGAGGAAGAGGTCGAAGCCGATGTGATCGTCGCCGCCGTCGTCGCCGCCGACTTGGTCGGTGAAGTCGACGTTGGTGATGTTGTTCTTGTCCTCGAACGGCCGCACGAAGGCGTGGATGCGCTCCGTGGCGGTGATTTGGGCGTCGATGTCCAGGTTGAGCCGCGTGGCGAGCCGCGCCGTCTCATTCGAGCCGTTGTCGCTGACACCGGCGGCCGTGCGCCAATCACCGTAGACCATCAAATGCGGCGCGATCGGGTTCTTCTCGCCCATCCAATTCGGGTAGGTCTTGAGCGGGCCCTCGCGGAACAACTCGCGGCCTAGCTCGAGCATCGGCCGCTGTGTATCGACCGGCGACTTGCGATAGGTCTCGAGTTGATCCTCCAAGCTGAAGCTGTGCGGGATCTGCAGGCCCGGACGGAATTGCGCGCGGAAGTTCTCGGGCGGGACCTCGATCGCTTTCGCGTTGGGATCGAACTTGGGCGGCGTGCTCGGCTTGACCCCCGGAAGCGGATAACCCTGCGGGCTCGTCTCCTGCGCAAAGCTGAACGAGGCGAGCGCAAAGCTCGCCGTGAACAGTGCGCCGCTCTGGATGAGGATGTTGAGTTTCATGGACTGGATCCTCATTGGATCGTGAACTCGACGGTGTAGGGGTGGATGTCGATCATCTGCTCGTTCATCTCGCGCAGCATCTCCTTGGTGGCGCCGACGAGTTCCATGAAGTACATCGGTTCAGCGCGGCTGCACAGGCGTGCCGCGAGGCGATAGGTACCGGGTTTCGATACCAGGTTGGCGGGCACCGAGTACTTCGCCGTGCGGGTGGAAAGCGGCGGGATGCTGCGCTGTTCCATGCGAATGAACGGCGGGTGGTTCAAGACCGTGGTCGGAACTCCGGCCGGACGGATGTACGGCAATTGGTCGCCGTCGAACGGCACCGGCAGGTACATCTCGCGGTCGGTGCCCTTGAGGTTGGTGGTCAAGAACTTCGTCTGCAGATTGAAGAGCTGGGAATCCGGCGGAATGATTCCGGCGAGCACATCCTTGGAATGGATGTCGGCCATGTCCCCGTGGCTGTCGACGAAGCCCGATTCCCAGATGTTCTTGAAGTCGCCGTTGCCGTCCTTTTCGAGCAGCGCGACGTTGAGCCAGATCTCCGGCTGCGCGCCGAGCGATCCCGACGGGAAGTTGTGGCCGTCCGAGACGTTGCTGACCTCGTAGCGGAACGAAAGTTTTTCGCCGCTCTTGCACTCGGAGTCGAAGAACGGTCCGTCGAGGTGCGAGCCCGACTCCATCAAGTGGCGACGCTTCTCGGAGCGCAACTTCAGGCGCTCGAGGTTCTCCTTGATGATGTCGCGCGCTTCGTCGCGTTTGGCCCTGTCGCTCCAATCGAATGCGAGGTGCTGCTGCTGCACGGTGCCCTGACCGGGCGGCGGACTGGAGACGAACACGGGGCTGAGTTCGCCCTTCACGACGCGCTCCTCGAAGTCCGGTTGTGTCCACAAACGCCAGTCGAAGGCCAGCCATTCGGCGGTCGAAAACGGGCTCTTGCGGCGCGGTTGCGGGAAGATGCCCGGGTGCGCGATCGAGTACCCCGGCCCCGGGAAAGAGTGGTCGGTGTGTTTTGCGTTCGGATTGAATTCCTTCTTGCCGATGACCGCCGTGGGCGCCTTCATCCAGTTGTCGCCGTCGACCTTGTCGCCGATGACCTTGCCCATGTGGCAGTCCTGGCAGGTGGTGCCGCGCTTGCGTGCCGGCGAATCCTTGTACTGGTCCCAGACCACCTCGAGCTTGATGCCCGGGTAGACGGCGACCTGGTGGCAAGAGACGCAGAACTCGGCCCGGCTGAGCTGCTCGTTCTCCTGGGGCTTGGTGTGAACCTGGTTCTCACCCGCTTTGGCGTCGAGCCCGCGGTCGGCGACGATCTCGTCGTAGCCCGAAGGATTGGCCGTGCCGTGCGCGGGTCCGAAGACCGGCCCCCACAGCGCCGCATCGACCAGCGCGCGATTGCCGTTGACCTTCAAGTAGTTCTGGTTGACGCGGTGGCAGGTCACGCAGGTGACTCCCTCGCGAGAAACCTCGGAGCGGTCGTAGATCTGGATGTCGCGCAATTCGTTCATCGTCGTTCCGACCGACGCATGGCAGCGCACGCAGAAGGCGCCGACGGTGCCTGAGGCCAGGCCGTTCAGGGCCTGCTCGAACTTGTGGAACATCGGCGAGATCGAAGCATAGGCGTGCTGCGAGGTGCCCCACTCCTCGTAGATCGCCTTGTGGCAGGAGCCGCAGGTGCGCGCGCTAGGGAAATGCTGTTCTGCATTTTCGTCCGCGCTCTGCGCTTCGAGCAGCAGGTCGAGGTGCGGATCGCTCGCGGCGGCTGCTCCGTCGGGAAGAGGTGTGGGCGATTGGGCAAACGCTGCGGTCAGCAGGGAGAAGGCGGCCAGACAGGCCAGCAGTGAAAGGGGCGTCTTCAAGCAAGTTCTCCGAGGACAGTGGGAACGCGATGGAAAGGGGGCTTCGCTGTGGGGGCGGGAGCTTTGGGAGCGCGCAGCCGCTCGTCTCGCCCGCGCAGCGCGTGCGTCGGAGGCGGGCCTGGCGGCAAGCAGGCCGCGGGATCCTAACGCTCGACCCCTCCGGCAGGCTAGGAAATGCTCTGCGAAGCGAACGGGGCGCCTTGCTCCGACGCCGCCACTTCGCACCGTCCGGCGAAGGCCGCGCCCCAAACTTCCCCCGCGCGCGCAGTTTCCGTGCTGGCGTAGATCGCAACCGTGCTCCGGGTTCCTAGAATCTGCGCGTTCCCAGACTCCCCCCCAGAGGATTATTCGCGATGCCTCGAGTGCAAGATTCGATGACCGTCACCAAGAACGGTCAAGTCCTGAAGACGGTTCCGCTCGGAGCGGAGGTCACGGTGGGCCGCCACCAGACCGCGATGATCCAGCTCGAGGACCCGCTGATGTCGCGCGTGCACCTGCGCATCATCAAGAAGTCGGACGGCATGGGGGAGCACTACTACGTCGTCGACAATCGCAGCACGAACGGCTCTTTCCTCAACGGCAAGAAGCTGCTGCCCGACGTGCCCGAGCTGCTGGATGCGAATTCCGTGGTGCGCTGTGCGTGCTTCGAGATCCACTTCGCACTGAACGAGTCGGATCTGACGAGCACGCTGGCGATGCACAAGGCGCCCGAGGAACAGCCCGCGCCCGAAGTGGTGACCGAACCGCCGCCGGTCGAGGCTCCGCCGCCGACCAGTCCGCTGCTCTCGCACCTGGTCGATTCCCGCTCGCGCATTCCGGTCTGGACCACGGGCGACGCGACGCTGGCGGTTGTGAACATCATCGAGGAGACGCACGACGCGAAGACCTTTCGCTTCACCGGCAGCGATCCGACCCAGCCGATGCTTTTCTCGTTCAAGCCCGGCCAATTCCTGACGTTGAGCGTTCCGATCGACGGCAAGGTCGTCAATCGCTCCTACAGTATTTCGTCCAGCCCTTCGCGACCGCACGTGCTCGAGATCACGGTCAAGCGCGTTCCCGGCGGTCTGGTCTCGAACTACCTGAACGACAACCTCAAGCTGGGCGACAAGATCAAGGTGCGCGGGCCTTCGGGCAAGTTCACCTGCTTCAATTATCCCTCGCGCAAGATTCTCGGCATCGCGGGCGGCAGCGGCGTCACGCCGATCATGTCGATGGCGCGCTGGATCGTGGACACCAACGCGGACGTCGATTTCACATTCCTGTATTCCGCGCGCACACCCAAGGACATCATCTTCCGTCGCGAGCTCGAGTACCTGGCGACGAGGCACCCGAGCTTCAGGCTGCAGGTCACCGTCAGCGGCGGCGGCGGGGGACTCGAACCGTGGCTGGCGATGACCGGACGCGTCGACGAGCAGATCCTGCGGCTTGCCGCGCCCGACCTCTCCGAGCGACACGTGTTCATCTGCGGCCCGGCACCGTTCATGGACGCGGTGAAGAGTTCGCTGCGCAACCTCGAGTTCCCGCTCGAGAACCTGCACTCCGAAAGTTTTGGCGCGGCCGGTGCCGTGCGTGTCGCAGCCGGAACGCCCGTGAGCGCGAAGCCGCCGGAGAAAATCGTCGTTGCGACAGCGCCCGCAGCTGCGCCGACGCCCTCGCGTCCGGCTCCCAGCGCGCCCGCCGCAGCCAGTCCTCGTCAAGCCGCGGCAGCGCCGTCGCGTGCGCGCGAACCCGCGCCCGCGCCGGCTCCCGCGCCGGCACCCGCGCCGTCCGGCTTCCAGATCGTGTTTTCCAAGTCCGGCAAGACGGTCACGACCGATGGTCAGACCACGCTCCTGGACCTGGCCGAACAGAACGGCATCGAGATCGACTACAGCTGCCGCGCCGGCTCGTGCGGAACCTGTCGCACGAAGTGCAAGGCAGGCGGATCCGTGGACATGGGCAGCGATTACAACCTCGACCCCGACGAGGAGAAGCAGGGTTACGTCTTGGCTTGCTGCGCCAAGCCGAAGTCCAATCTACAAGTCGAGGCCTGAGATGTTTTTCCTGCTGATACGCGACGGCGGGCGTGAGCCCGCGATCCGGATCGAAGCTACCAACGGCATGGACATCGGTCGAGCCGCGGACAATCAATGCCTGCTCGCCGATCCGAATGTCGGCCGCAAGGCCGCGCGCATCGTCGAGGCCCGCGGCGTCTTCTACGTGGAGGATCTTGGCAGCACGAACCGCACCGCCATCCGCGGCGGGCGCAAGTTGGCCAAGGGCGAGCGCGAGCAGCTGATCCACGGGTTGGTGATCGAGGTCGGGCGCAGTTCGATCGAAATTGAAGAAGAAGGCGCCGCCGATGCCACCGGTCTCGAGGACGCCACCAATGCCGACGATGCGACCGGAGCCGACCTGCCCGAGCAGACCCTGGTCGGCGAGCCCGCTTTCGACCGCACGATGCCCGGCAACATGGGGCCTCCCCCGTCCAAGCCCAAGACCAAGCCGCCGTCCGAGCCGGATCCGCTCCTGACGGTGCTCGCTCCTTCGGCGAAGGCTGCGCCGCAACGCCCCGCGCCTCCAGCGCCCAAGGCGCCGCTAGAACGTTCGGCGCCGGCGGCGCCCAAGCCGGCGCTCGAACGCTCCGCGCCCGCGGCGCCCAAGCCTGTGGCGGAACGCCCAGTTCCCGCGGCCGCGAAGCCCGTGCCCAAGCCCGTGCCGATGGAAGAACCGCCGCCGGCTTCAGGCTCGAGCACCGCTGACTTCCGCGACGCGGCCGCGGTCAGCGGAACCATGGGCGGCGGAACCCAGAGCATCCGGCCGGTCAGCGGCGACCTCGGAGCCATCGGCGCCCTGATGACACGTCGCGCGCGGCTGGTGATCGTCAACGAAGCCATCCGCCGCATCGACAAGATCGAGAAACCGGTCGCGACGGTCGGACGCGAGCTGGGTGAGATTCGCATCGATCACCGTGCGATTTCGCAGCCCCACGCCACGATCCGCTTCATCGATGCGACGATGAGTTTCCAGATCGAGGATCGCAAGAGCAAGAATCAGACCTTCGTCGGCGGCCTGGCGCTCGCGCCCGATGTCCCGCAACTGTTGGCGCCGGAGTGTCTGGTGCGTTTCGGCCCGATCGAAGCCGTCTTCGTCGTCGATCGCGATTCAGAGAACGTCGTGATTCCGCCCGAGCAGTACGCCGGCGCGCTGCGTTACCTGGTGGCGCAAAAGCAGATCACGCAGGAACAGGCGCGCGTCGCGCAAGAGGAAGCCAAGAACGGCGACAAACACGTCGGCGAGGCGCTGATGTTGTCGGGCGCAATCAGTGGCCGCGCCTGGACCAAGGCCTTCGAGCAGGGCAAAGTTTTTCAGGGCAGTGCGCCTTCCGCCGGCGGCGGGAGCAAGCTCAAACTCATCATCGGCCTGGTCCTGCTCGGCGCCGTCTTGGTGCTGGGCTGGATTTTCCGCGCGAAGCTCGGCCGTGGCGGAAGCTGATCGATCCCTGTCGCTGCATCGATCAAGCCCACAGCGCGAATGAACAAGAGTCTCTTCCGCTCGCACTACGCCTGGGCTGCGATTCTCGCATTGGCCGTGTGGGGCGGACTGATCGTCGCCGGGCTGGGCCGCTTCGGAATCGTCGGCGGCAGCGGGCGCTCGGCGCGCCTGGTCAGCGGCGCTGTGGCACTGGGCTGCATGCTGCTTGCGATCGGCTACGTGCTGCGCAAGTACATGCACAAGTACGGCTACTCGCCCGAGTTCAAGCTCAAAGTGCCGATTGCCAAGCTCGAGCGCGCCGAGACAAGGCTCGCCGAGCTGCGACGTGAGATTCTCAAGGGCCAGCACACGACCAAGCGCGGAGTCGAAGCGCTGCTGGCGAGAGTGCTGCGCGAGGAGGGCGTGCAGCGCGTGCTGCGAGTCGAGGTGTCCGAGGGGCCCCCCGCCGGCCCCAAGTTCGAACTCAAAGCCTCCAAGGCCTTCCCGCTCGGCAAGGCTGCGTCGTGGCTGCACTTGCACGTCTACATCAGCATCGCCATGGCGATCGCGGTCTTCGTGCACGGCGGCGACGGCTGGGACTCCGGCATGGGGGCGCTGCTACTCGCAGTCAGCGCGCTGGTGATCGTCACCGGCGTCATCGGCATCTTCCTGTGGGCCTTCGGCCCGACCTGGCTGACGCGTCGCGAACGTGATCTCTCGATCGAAGAGTCCTTCGTGATGCGCGAAGGTTTCAGCCGCAAACTGAAGGAGCTGATCGAAAAGATGGACGCCGATCTGCGCGCCGTGCTCGAGGATGCTTCGGCCAAGGGCGCCGCGGGAAGTGGCGGCGACCATGCCGTGCGCGTGCTGCTCAAGGCTTTGCCGGCTTCCGACGCCGCGCGCCGCGTGCAACTGCAAGACGCGCTCGTGCTGCGCGGCCAGCTGCAGCGAGTCGAGGCCGAGTTCCGCGCGCTGTGGCGCATTCGCCTTGGATTCATGGCCTGGCGCGCCGTGCATCTGCCGGCGGCCTTGATCCTGTGCGCTGCCGTCGTGGCGCACGTGCTTTCCATCGCGCTCTACTGAGGACCCTGGACCATGGGCGAGGAAGGAATGTCGGAACTCGAG
>JAYUUV010000035.1:0-4641 GCA_043754695.1 Planctomycetota bacterium | reverse complement strand
GATGGAATTCTCCTGGTGGGGGATATCGGCGCCGGTGGGCGACGCCTGAGAGTCCTAGGCCACGCGGATATCTTCTACATGAAGAGCGTCGAGCAGGTTTTTGCCGCCGTGGAGGCGCTGAAGCAACCCTACTTGTGGGTTCCAGGAAACCACGATTTGCCCAGGCTAGCAGGCGCCGGCAACGTCGATTTTTCCTGCGCCACGCTCGCCGGCCTGCGCGTTTCCGGAGTCGGCGGCGCGGGGCCGGCGCGCTTTGGCTTCGCCTATGAATGGAGCGAAGACGACATCCGCGCCCGAACGATTCCGGCCTGCGACATTTTGCTCTGCCACACGCCGCCGCTGGACACCAATCTCGATCTCGTGCCGAGCGGCAAGCATGTCGGCAGTCAGGCGTTGCGCGAACTCGCCTTGCGGCATGCGGGTGTGTACGTCTGCGGCCACATCCACGAATCGCCCGGCTCCGTGGTCCTCGGCGGGGCGCTGTGCATGAACGTCGGCGGATTGGGCGCACCCTACGGGCGTCCGCAACTTGGTTTCATCCAGCGCTCGAATTCGATCCCCGGCGGCTGGCGAGTCGAGCACGAGGATCTTTCGACCGGGATCACGCGCGCCTGGACGTTCGAATAATCCGCGCTCACTCCGCAGAGCCGCGCTCACTCCGCAGAGCCACGCTCACTCCGCAGAGCCACGCTCACTCCGCGTCGATGATCGTGCCCACGAGCGGCGCAGGTTTTCCGACCGGCGCGCGCTGTGGATCTCCCGACCAGACCACGTTGTACAGCGTGTCGCGCTCCACCGGCACTCGCCCCGCATCGCGAATCCACTGCACGAGTTCGCTGCGCCGTACATGCTGGGGCGTCGTCGCTCCGGCGTCGTGGTAGATGCGTTCTTCGACCACGGTCCCATCGACGTCGTCGGCGCCGTAGGACAGCGCGACCTGTGCGACTGGAATGTCCATCAGGATCCAGTAGGCCTTGATGTGCGGGATGTTGTCGAGCATCAGCCGTCCCACGGCGAGTTCGCGCAACTCATCGACCGCCGTGGGTCCGGGCACGTCGGCCATCTCGCTGTTTTCGGGGTGGAACGAGAGCGGAATGTAGGTCTGGAAGCCGTGGGTCTCGTCCTGCAGAAGCCGCAGCCGGTCGAGGTGATCGACGCGCTCCTCGATGGTTTCGATGTGGCCGTGCAGCATGGTGCAATTGGAGCGCAGCCCGGCGTTGTGCACCTTGCGCGCCGTATTGAGCCACTCTTCGCCGGATAGTTTGAGATGGTACGTCTCCTGCCGTACACGCTCGGAGAACACTTCCGCGCCTCCGCCGGGAACTGAGCCGAGACCCGCGGCGATCAACTCCGGCAAGACTTCTTCGAGCGGCTTTTTCGCCACCTTCGCGATCTGATCGAGCTCGACCATCGTGAAGGCCTTGATGTGGATCGCAGGTCGCGCCGCTTTCACTGCGCGCAAGAGCTCGAGGTAGTACGAGTAAGGAATCTTCGGCCAGACGCCCGCGACCATGTGCACTTCGGTCACAGGCTCGCCGAGTTGCTCGCGCACTTTTTCGGCGGCCTGCTCGGGCGTCATCTGATACGCGCCGTTTTGTCCGGGCAGGCGCTGGAACGCGCAGAAGCGGCACAGCTTGTTGCACAAGTTCGTATAGTTGACGTGCTGATTGACGTTGAAATACGCCAGATCGCCGTGCAGCCGCTCGCGCACGTGGTTGGCGAGCAAGCCGACCACGTGCAGCTGCGGCGAGCGATACAGGCGAAGTCCGTCCTCGCGCGACAAGCGTTCGCCGGCGAAAACCTTGGCCGCCACGGATTCGAGTCCCGCCGCCGCGGCGAGCACGCGCAGATCCAACTTAGCCGGTCGAGTCGCGATCACCGCGCACCCCCGCTTGCGACGAACGCGCGGTGCGTCGCCGCTTCTTCGCGCGACGACGGTCCGCGCTGCAGCTTTTCATGGCGCGGATCGACGATGCCGTACCAGGAATTGCGCTGCAGCGGCAAAAAGCCCGCGCGCTCGATCACACGTTCGATGTTCTGGATCGGCTCGAGGTGCAAGCAGCCCGCCGCGGACACGACGTTTTCTTCTAGCATCGTCCCGCCGAAATCGTTGCAGCCAAAGCGCAGCGTCATCTGCGCCATTTTCAGGCCCTGGGTCACATAGCTGGTCTGAATGTTCTCGAAGTTGTCGAGGAAGATGCGCGACAGCGCCTGCACGCGCAGGTACACGGCCGGCGTCGCCTTGGCCGGATACTTGTGTTCTTCAGGCACGCCGTCGGGTTGCATCGTCCAGCAGGCAAAAGCCGTGAAGCCGCCGGTCTCGTCCTGCAGATCGCGCAGGCGCTGCAAATGTTCGATGCGTTCAGCAGCCGTTTCGACGTGGCCGAACATCATCGTCGCCGAAGAACGCAGCCCGGCCAGGTGAACTTGCCGGTGCACGTCGAGCCAACGCTCCGTACTCGTCTTCTTCGGCGCGATGATCTTGCGCACGCGCTCGACCAGCATCTCGGCCCCCGCGCCCGGCACCGAGCCGAGACCTGCAGCTTTCAACTCGCGAATCACCTCCGCCAGCGGGCGCTTGTCGAGTTTCGCCAGGTGATCGAGTTCCGGCGCGGACAGCGCATGGCAATTGATCGGCCAGCGCTCGCGGATGTCGTGGAACAGCTCGACCCACCAGGCCGTTTTCAAATAGGGATGGTGGCCGCCCTGCATCAACAACTGTTGACCGCCGAGGTCCACGGTCTCCTGGATGCGCTTGTAGATCTCTTCACGCGGCAGCACATAGGCGCCCTCGGCGCCCGGCCGGCGGTAGAACGCGCAAAAGCCGCAATCCGTGATGCAGACATTCGTCGGATTCAAATTGCGGTCGACGATGTAGGTCACCACATCCGCGGGATGCTTCGCCCGCCGCGCATGGTCGGCGAGCAGCCCCAGCGTCGGCAGGTCGGCGTGCTCGTGCAGATAGAGCCCGTCCTCTGCGCTGATGCGCCGGTTCTCGAAGACCAAACCCGCGATGCGTTCGAGTTCGCCGGCGACCCGGCCCTGGCGCGCCGTCGACGCGTGCGGGGCGGACCATTCCGAACGCCAGTCGGCGGGGGAGTCGGCGGGCGGAGCGTTCTGCTCGCCCTGGGCTTTGGATGCCGGGTTCATGGCCCTCCCATTGTAGATGGACCAAGGCCAAGACTGAATGCCGTATCGGCGCGGGATTTGCAGACTTCGGCCCAAACTTCGCGCCCGAACGGTGCCTGTGCGCGCGCGGACACTACCATGCTCGCCCATGAGCGCGACCGACACTGCAGTGATGGAAAAAATCGTCTCCCTGTGTAAACGCCGGGGCTTCGTTTTCCCGGCCTCCGAGATCTACGGGGGGATCAGCAACACCTACGACTACGGCCCGCTCGGCGTGGAGCTTTTGCGCAAGGTCAAGAACGCCTGGTGGAACGCCATGGTGGTCGAGCGCAACGACATCGTCGGCCTCGACTCGGCGATCATCCAGAACCCTAAGACCTGGGAGACTTCGGGCCACGTCTCGGGCTTCAGCGATCCGATGGTCGACTGCAAGAAGTGCAAGGCGCGCTTCCGTGCCGACAAGCTCGACGACGCGCGCTGCCCCGAGCGCTCCTCGAAGAAGCCGACCGAGTGCGGCGGCGAGCTGACCGAGCCGCGCGCTTTCAACTTGATGTTCAAGACGAACATCGGAGCCGCGGAATCAAGCTCTTCCGTCGCCTACCTGCGCCCGGAGACGGCCCAGGGCATCTTCCTCAATTTCCAAAACGTCCTGAACTCGACGCGCATCAAGCCGCCCTTCGGTATCGCGCAGATCGGTAAGTCGTTCCGCAACGAAATCACGCCCGGCAACTTCGTCTTCCGCACGCGCGAATTCGAGCAGGCCGAGATGGAGTTCTTCGTGCCGCCCGCGGACAACGATCGCTGGTACGAGCATTGGAAGCAGGAGCGCTTCAACTGGTACCTGGGCCTGGGCATCGATCCGGCGAAGCTGCGCCAGCGCGAACACGACAAGGCCGAGCTCGCGCACTATTCGACCGGCACCAACGACATCGAGTACCTCTATCCCTTCGGCTGGGGCGAGCTCGAGGGCGTCGCCTGCCGCACGGACTTCGATTTGAAGCGTCACTCCGAAGCCTCGGGCGTCGACCTGCGCTTCTTCGATCCCGAAACCAAGGAGCGCTACTTCCCCTACGTGATCGAGCCCGCCGCTGGCGTCAATCGTGCCGCGCTGACCCTGTTGATCGACGCCTTCGAAGAACAACAAGTCGAAGGCGAGTTGCGCACCGTGCTGCACTTCCACCCACAGGTCGCGCCGATCACCGTCGGCGTCTTCCCGCTGGTCAAGAAGGAAGGCATGCCCGAAAAAGCCGCCGAGATCGAGCGCCAGCTGCGCCGCGCGCACTTCGCCACGTTCTACGACGAAAAAGCCGCGATCGGCCGTCGCTACCGTCGCCAAGACGAAGTCGGGACGCCGTTCTGCATCACCGTCGACGGCGACACGATGTCCCAGGACATCGTCACCGTCCGCCATCGCGATTCGATGAAGCAGGACAAAGTCGCCGTCAAGGAACTCGAACCCTTCCTGCGCGAGCACATCCAAAGCTGGAAGCGAGCGTAATCGGTGTCAGACAC
>JAYUUV010000034.1:0-8242 GCA_043754695.1 Planctomycetota bacterium | reverse complement strand
GTTGGGTGTCTGACACCGGTTACATCCGCACGCTTGCCGTGCCTTCCCAGTACGCGCGGTACTTCGGCCAGGACCAGACGGCGATCTCGCGGCCGACGCGCAAGCCCACGTCGTTGTCGATCGGAATGTGATAGCCGCCCATGGCCCGCGAACGAGCGGCCAGTTCCGCGGTCGCCGAAAATGTCGGCAGATCCAGGGTCACCTGCTTGCCGCTCTTGGTCTCGGTCAGTGCGCAGCAACTGCGCAGTTCTTTCGCTCCATAGAAGTCGCTCTGCGTGAACAACTCGAGAACTTTCGAGCACGCGCCGCTGACCGTCGCATGGCCGCTCGTGTATCCGGGGAACGGCGGTGTGATGAAGACATAGGGCGAATAGGGGTGCCAATCCTCGGCGCGCATTTCCACCACACCACCATTGGGTCCAGCCCAGCCACGCACCTTTTGTCCGGCATAGTAGTGCCGAACCAGCGTCCACGGTCGCGACGAATCGTAGTAGCGCTTCGTCTCCCAGCACGAAATGAACGCGTCGAAGGCGACGTTCGCCACGGCGAAGTAGAGCTTGACATCCTGATCCAGCGTGTGCCGATCGCGCCGCGAAATGTCCTGGGCGAAACGCAGCCAGTGACCGCTCTGCCCCGTCGAGCGCGGGCCCTCGCGCATGAACTCGACCATGGCCTTTTGCTCGTTCGTCAACGACGCGTTGTACTCGAGCACTTCGTCGGTCTGCTGCTTGAGCAGAGCGTCGTCGGTCGTCGTTTTCGGCGGCGGCCCCGGCCGAAATTGCGCGGAATTTTCGAGCGCGAACGGCCGCACCAAGTACCAATGCGGTGTCAAAAATCCCGGCGTGATCGTGCTGCCGTCCGCGCGCGTGAACGTGATCGGCTGCCAACGATCCGGGTCGACGATCTGGTCGGGCGAATTGACCGGGCGATAGCCCGTCGTGTCCGAGTACGGCGAACCGTCGCTCTTCGGATCGTCGCCGAACTGATTCGCGCCGTCGCGCATGCGATAGGCGAGCACCGCGCGCGCGGCGAGATTGCCGACTCCCACAGGCGTGCTCGGATCGATCGAAGTGTCGTCGGGGTCGAAGCCCAGCGCTTTCATTTCGCCGCTGAGGTACGGCGCATCGCGCTCGAAGACTCCGATCAGCGCGCGGTAACTCGCGTAACTGATCGCCTTGTTCTTGTTCGCGAGCGTGCGCTCGCTCTGCGGCCGTCGCAGGCTGCCGCCCAGTCGCGTGCCGACCGCGCTCACGTCGTAGGCCGCCCAGGCGTCGTACATCGCCGCGGCCCAGATTGCCATCTGACGCGACAGCACCGTCGGCCGCGCGCCGTTGCGATCGACATCGCGCGCCGCGACCTCCTCCGTGATGTTGAGCCAACGGTAGGCGAAGTTCTGCTCCGGCAGCGGCAATAGCTCCTGATGCGTGAGCGCGTATTCGAGTGCGGCGGCCTGCGGCGTCGGGGCGCTCGCGCAGGCCGTGAGCAACAGCGGCCCGGCCGCGGACATCCAGGACCTTTGGAACACGAATCTCATCTCACAAGAGTACCGAAGCGAGCCCCGAGTGCGGACCCAGGCGCTATGCTGAATCGCAGGATCGATCCGATGCCACAAGCTTGGAGCACAGTCTTCACGGGGCCGCTTGGCGAAGCGCTGGTCGTGCGCGCCAAGCTCGAAGCCCGCGGCATTCCCGCATTCATGCCCAGCGAGACCATGCGCAACATCGGCTTGATGGGGAATTTTGGCCTGGAACTCGCGCTCGAGCCAAACCTGCAGGTCCCAACCTCGGCGCTTGCGGCGGCACGCGCGTGCATCGAAGATCGCGAGGAAGATACGCCGGTCCGTGCGGACGAGGAGCTGCTACCGCCGGACTTCTTCGCGACGGAGGCCGCGCCGGTTGTCGACGTGCAGCTTGCGCAGCAAGTTCGCACGCTGTCGCGCTGCATCCAGTGGGGCGCGCTCTTCTCGCTCGGCGCACCGTTCGCGCTGTGGTACCTGCGACCCTATCTGCGGGCGGCAAAACTCCTCGAGCACGAGCCGCCTATGCACAAGACGACGATCGCAGCCGCGTGCCTGGCGCCCCTGAATCTGCTGCCCTACATCTTGTGGACCTGGATGGACAATCGTTGAGCGAGCCTGTCTTCCGGCCGCGGGGCACGCGTCGAAGCCTGAATCGCTAAGCTTGACGAAGACGAATTCAACACGATGAACACGCCCACAACCGCCAAAGTTTCCGGCTTCGAGCTCCACGCACTGACCAGTTTTGGCCTGCGCCCACTTTCAGTCGCGGCCGCGACCGCGTCCGTGCACGAACTGCTCGACTGCCTGCCCTATGGCGTCTACTCCGCGGCGCGGACGTTTCATCACGACCGTTTCCTGTGGCTCGATGCGCACTTCGATCGCACGGAAAGTTCGATGGCGAAGTTGGGCTGGAAGAATCGGCTCGATCGCGAAGCGCTGAGACGCGCCTTGTACTCGGCGGCGCGCGCCTACCCGCTGGCCGACGCGCTCGTGCGCTTCGATGTGTTGCGCGAGCCGGCGACGATCCAAGGTGTCGCGGCGGAGATCTTCCTGGCACTTTCGCCCTATGTTCCCGTGCCCGAGGAATTCGTGCGCGACGGCGTGCGCGTCGAACTTGCGCCGCATTTGCGCCGCGAAACGCCGCTGATCAAGACCACCGAGTTCGTGCGCCGGCGCCGGCCGCTGCCGCTCTCCACGAAGGAGCGCTACGAAGGTGTGCTGCTCGACGACAACCAGTGCATCCTGGAGTGTTCGAGCGCCAACATCGCTTTCATCCGCGGCAACTCGCTGCTCGCGGCCGGCGACGGCGTGCTCGAAGGCATCACCGCGAAGGTGTTGCGCAAGCTCGCGCCGAGCGTGGGCCTGGAGTGGGTCGAGCGCCGCCTGCCGGTCGCCGAACTCGCCACCGTCGACGAGGCCTTCCTGTCGAGCTCGTCGCGCGGCGTCTTGCCGATCGTTCAGGTCGAGGGCACGCGCATCGGAAGTGGCATGGTCGGCCCGCACACGCGTGCCTTGTTCGCTGCCTACTACGCCTTCGCTGAGCGCGAAGCGAAGTGAGCCACCAGGACAGCGCGTCATGTGGCATCTCTCGCTGACCCAATGCTTCGCGTTCTGCGTTTTTGCAGTCTCGCCCGTACGCTGTCAGGCAGCGCCGGCGCCGACCACCGTCGCCAGCGCTGCCTGGCAGCGTACGGGCGAGATGAGTCTCGCGCACAGTGTCGCGGTCGAATGCAAACGCTGCGGCGACAGCGGTGAAATCGAATGCGCTACCTGCGCGAAGACAACTTGCACCTGGGGTGGTGAGGGCAAGACGACGGCGCGCTTCTGCTCGCAATCCGCGGAATGCAAGGAGTGCCTCGGCACGCGCAAGATTGCCTGCCGCGATTGCAAACGCGGGCTTTCGAAGAGGACCGAGACACTGCGCGCGGAAACGGAAGTCTGGCTCGCTGCGATGCGCAAGATCGATGAAACGGTCGATGGGAAGCCGCTGCATGCCGAGTCCGCGCATTTCCAGATCACCTGGAACATCAAGCAGATCGACGTCAAGGCCGGAGCGACGATGCACAGCGGGATGCACATCTATCTCGACCGGCTCGAGTCGCTCTACACCGATTTCCTGAAGGACCTTTCCGCGACCGACAAGGACTTTTGCGGCAAGACGCACGTGATGCTCTGGCAGACGGTCCACGATCAGGAGCGCGCCTCGACACCCTTCACAGGCCAGACTTCTTCGACCGAATCCAAGTTGATGGGCAAGAGCCCGGTCGTTTCGATCTTCTACGACAAGAGCCATCTGCACGAAGAATTCGAGTTGCACCAGGCGATGGTGCACCAGGTCGCGCACTGTCTATTGTCGAACGTCTTCGACGGCATCTGGCCCGGCAACATCAAGGGTGGCTGGATCGACTGCGGGATCGCGCACGCGTACGAAGTGCGCTATTTCGGCTCGGTGCGGCATTACTGCTACGTCGAGAGCGACACGATGCAGACCTTCCAGTTCGGCCGCTGGGAGCAGGCCGTTCTCGCCGGCGTGCAGAAGGGCGAAGAAGTGCGCTTCCTCGGCGTGACCGGCAAGAACACGACCGAACTCACGCCCGAGGAGCACATGTACGCCTGGTCGTACTGCGATTATCTCCTGCGCGTGTACGGCGCGAAGTTCGGCTCGATCGCGATCGGCGTGAAGAAGCGCGAGCCCTACGCGGACCTCTTGAAGCGCACGCTCAATCTGACGCTCGGCGAATTCCAGGACGGCTGGGCGAAGTGGGTCAAGGAGACCTATTCGCCGAAGAAGAAGAACCGCTAGTTCGCGGGCGACTAGAAAACCTGATTGCCCAACAGGATGGACCGACAGTTCGCGGGCAACACCGGGCCCAGTAAGTCAGTAACCCGACGCCTGTCCGTCCTTGCGACTTTCGCTCGCGCCAACGTACGTGCCGTGCAGCACGTCGCGATGGATCGCCTGATAGCCGCCGAAGCCGCCGTTTCCCATGCGCACGTCGTGGCCGAGTTGCATCAACTTGCGCTGACTTTCGTAGGGAACGCCGCTCTCGACTTCGACGTAGCCGCCGTCGGTCATCTTCGGCTTGTCGTAATCGCTCGACCCCAGGTGCTGCCAGCGCGCCGCGTCGCCGGCCTCCTGGAAATTCATGCCGAAGTCGATCAGGTCGCAGACGATCTGCACGTGGCCCTGCGGTTGCATCGCGCCGCCCATGACACCGAACGCGAGCCATGGCGCTCCGTCCTTCATGATGAACGCGGGGAGGATCGTGTGCAGCGGCCGCTTGCCCGGCGCGTAGACGTTGGCGTGGCCCGCTTGGAAGACGAACATTTCGCCGCGATCCTGAAAACCAAAACCGAGGCCCGGCACGGCGATGCCCGAGCCCATGCCGCGGTAGTTGCTCTGGATCAGCGACACCATGTTGCCCTCGGAATCCGCTGTGCAGAGGTAGATCGTGTCGCCCTCGTCCGCCGCGGGATTGCCTGCGTCGAAGGAGCGGCCGGCGCGTTTGGGATCGATCAGTTTTCTTCGCTCCGCGGCGTATTCTTTCGAGAGCAGGCCCTTCAGCGGAATCTTCGAGAACTCTGGATCCGCGTAGAACTTCGCGCGATCCTCAAAAGCGAGTTTCTTGGCCTCGATCATCAAATGCAGCGCCTGTGGCGAGTCGAAGCCCATGCTCTTCAGGTCGAATCCTTCGAGAATATTGAGCATTTGCAGGGCCGCGATGCCCTGGCCGTTGGGCGGCAACTCGTACACGTCGTAACCGCGATAGTTGACCGACACCGGTTCGACCCATGTCGAAGAGTGGCGGTCAAGATCGAGCTTGCGCAGATAACCGCCGTTCTCGCGCATGAACGCGTCGATCTTCTCCGCGATCTCGCCCTTGTAGAAAACGTCGCGGCCCTTCTCGCCGATCAGTGCCAGCGTGCGCGCGAGGTCGGGGTTCTTGAAGATCTCACCTTCCTTCGGCGCCTCGCCGCCGGGCGCATAGATCTGCAAGAACGCTCCGGGCAGTTTGTCGGTCTTCGCCTGCTTGATGCCGAGGCTCCACAGCCAGGCGATGTACTGTGTGACGGGAAAGCCTTCGTTCGCGTAGCGCACGGCGGGTGCGAGCACGGCGCTCATCGGCAATCGGCCGAACTTCGCGTGCAATTCGAACCACGCGTCGACGGCTCCCGGCACCGAGATCGGCAGGACTCCGCGCGAGGGAATCGTCGTGCGGCCGAGCGTCTTCAGCTCCGCGGAAAGTTGATCGAAGCTCAATCCAAGCGGCGAGCGCCCCGAGCCGTTGAGGCCGTACAGCTTCTTCGTCTTCGCGTCCCACACGATGGCGAACAGATCGCCACCGATGCCGTTGCTCACCGGCTCCATCAACCCGAGTGCCGCGTTCGCGCCGATCGCCGCATCGACGGCGGAGCCGCCGGCCTTGAGGATGTCGAGCGCGATCTGTGTCGCGAGCGGATGGCTCGTCGCCGCCATGCCGTGCGTCGCGATGACTTCCGAGCGCGTGGCGAACGCGCGCCCGTTGATGCGATCGATCTGCGCCGCGGCGTGGGGGATCAGGACCGAGAAGGAACAGTACAGCGCCGCAAGGCGCAGCAATCGTTGGACGGCCATGGCGGAACTGTAGCAGTCGCGCCATCGGCCTGGGGCGCGCCGCGAGACACGCGCCTATTTCACGCCGACGCCCACAACCAGTTCGCAGGGTCCCTGAAAACCCTGCGGGCCCTGGAATTCCTCGAGTTCCGTTTCGATCTCGCGCCAGGCTTCCGCCTTGCCGGCCGCATCGAGGCTGCTCAGCATCTGATGCAGCGCGCCGAAGGATTCCTGTTCGAAGCGCACGCACTCGCGCGCGCTCGACATGCAAAGCGGTGCATCGACGAGCTGTGTTTTCACGCTCGTGAAGCCGGCTCGCTCGAGGACTTCGGCAAGCACGCCGGGGGAGCCGAGGCTGAACGGTCCGGGCTGGCCCACAGCCGGCGGTGGCAGGCCCGCGCGGCGGCGGATGATCGAAACCGGGCCTGAAAAGAACCGGTTCTTCGCGGCGGTTGAGTAGACGATTGCCGCGACACGGCCGGCGGGTTTCAAGGCGCGTCGCATGCCCGCGAGCGCGCGCTGCTGATCGGGAAAGTAGATCAGACCGACGCGCGAAATCACGGCATCGAAATCGCCCTCGGGCACATCGAGATCCTCGCCGTCGAGCACGCGTGTTGCGACATTTGCGAGCTTCGCGCGCCGCGCTTCTCCGAGCGCAAAGTCGAGAATGTTCGACGAGATGTCGGTTGCGAGCACATGGCCGCCGGCTCCGACGCGGCGTGCCGCGGCGAGTGTCTGACCGCCCGCGCCTGCGGCGACATCGAGAACTCTCGAACCGACGCGCACGCCTGCCATGTCGAGCATCTGCTCCGTCGCTGGACCGAGCCAGCGTTCCAACGTCGGCCCCCAGCGATGCCAGGCCTCAGCGGCCGATTGCCATTGCTCGCGCGTCGTCTGCTTGTAGCGCGCCGGATCGAAAGCCGTGGGTGCCGCCGCCGTGTCAGGGTTCTTCTGCTCGCCCACGATGATCTGCTCCTTTCGCGTCGTGTCCGAAATGGAACCGTCGCGCGTAGGGAGCGATTGTAGTTCGACCGCGCCCGAACGGACACGGCATTGAGGGTGCGCAGCCCACCGCGACTCCGCCGCTTTCGTTTCGTCGCTACGGAATCACGAGCTTCGCCCAGTTGGAAGCCTGCGCGCCGCACTGATTTGGCGAACCCGACCCTCGTCAGGGCCGAATCCCGATCGAGGCGAGCAGGCTTACCTGGAGTTGCTTGGACGTGGCTCCGCTCTGACTTGGAATCGCGTTGCCGTTCGCGTCCGTGACAATCGTAACCACCCAGGCTCGGTTGCCCTGCGTCTCGGAGGTCCAATACCACCAGGCCGTGTTAGGGGTGAGCACCGGCATCGTTCCGCTCGAGATGGCTGCCTGAAACTCGGCGCGTGTCGGCAGCCGCCAGTCCGAGTAGCCGCCCTCGACCAAGTTGGCGGCATATGTATTCACCTGAGGCCAGGTGCCTCTCGCTCCGAAGAACTGACTCCAGGAGACCGTCACCGGCGCGGGTGCAGCCAGAGTCACATTGGACGGGGTCATGAGCGTGCAGAGAAACAGGCTGGCGGCGAGGAGCAGTGTTTTCATTTTTTGCATGGGTCCATTGGAGGGTCTTGTGGGGACGCGAAGCAGCGAGCGCTGCCCCAGGAGGAGTCGAGGCCAACTCGCGTTTCGTCCCAAAATCCTTGGAAATCCTGTCGCCGCATTCGGCGAGGGTGTTTTTCGACCGAAGAGCCAGGCTCAGCCACGACTCAGCGGAGTCGTAGATGAGCCTGGCCCGTTGAACCGCAGACCGGGTGCGCGTTCACTCCGGCCTCAGGGCGTGATGGCGTCCAACGCAAGCGATAGCTCAAGGTAGAGCGTCTCCTGCGCCGCGCAGTCAGTGATCCAGTCCCTTCCGGAACCTTTCGTGTCGGGACTCCCGCGAAGAACGCAACCATCCGCGCGCTCGATGGCCGATTGCAGGCGCTTGCGGGCGTCCGCGAGGTCGCCGCTCTGCAGGCTTTGCACCGCCTTGGACAAGGTCTGCGTCAGTGATTTCTGATTTCCGAGACTCGATACGTCGGTAACCGGCAGCAAGGAGACCGTGGTGATCGCTTCGGCAGTAACGACTTCTGCGAAGACATCTCCCGTGACG
>JAYUUV010000033.1:0-9764 GCA_043754695.1 Planctomycetota bacterium | reverse complement strand
GTGTCGAGATCGTTGTCCATCGCCGCGCGGAACGCGCCGAGCACATCGGCGTCGGGCCCGCTGCCGTAGCGGCCGCGCGTGATCAATTCCTGCGGATGTTCGATACGCAGGCCGAGTTGGAAAGGTTTGGCCTGGAACTCGACGCCGTCGCGAGCGAGCGCGAGGGCCGTGTCGCGCGCGCTGTGCCCGGTGGCGAGGAACAGGAAATCGCAGGCGATTTCGCCGCGCGTCGTGGAAATCGCGCGCACGCGGCGCGGAGCGCTGTCGGCGAACACGATCGCCTCCAGGCGCGTGTCGAAAAGGAACTCGACGCCGCGCGCGACGAGTCGCTGGCGCAATTCGGGCAGAATGCGGTGCAGGCGATCCGTGCCGATGTGCGCAAGGCTGTCGTAGACGATCGAGGCCGGCGCGCCGGCGCTGACGAGTTCTTCGAGCAACGGAACTTCGAGCGGATCGTCGACGCGCGTGTAGATCTTGCCGTCGGAATACGAGCCGGCGCCGCCTTCGCCGAAGAGCAGATAGCGCTCGGGATCGGGCAGGCGACATTGGTGAAATTTCGCCAGCGCCCGCGCACGCTCCCGAAGCATCGGACCACGCTCGATCACGGTCGTGCGCACGCCGTTGACGGCCAGCACCCAAGCCGCGAAAAGTCCGGCCGGACCGCTGCCGACGACCACGGCGCGGGCCCCGCCGCCCGACGCGCCCGTGCCGAGCGAAGCGTGCGGCCGCGGATGAACGAGGCTCGCCGGCTTGGGTGCGAGCTTCAATCGACCGGTCTTCTCGAGGCGCGCCATCGCCCGCGTGCGCATGTGCAAGTCGAGCACGACATCGACGTTGCAGACGAATTCGAGTCCCGTCGTGCGCGTGCGCCGGCGCGCGTCGAGGGCTTTTCGCGCGATGCGCAGGCCGCGCACACGCCCCGGCTCGAGCCCAAGCTCCGCGGCCGCCCGCCCGTGGAGCAACGCCTCGGATTCCAGCGGCAGGAGCCGCAGATGGAAAAGGCGCCAAGTCGCCGTGGGGATTGTGGGATCGCTCGAGTTCATGGCGGAGCCGCTTGGGGCCCAGGTGCCGTGCACAGGTTCAGGCACAGTCGCAGCCGTCAGGGGCCGAATCCGTGCGACGGCAATGCTAGCATGCGCGGTCACACAGGAGCCCCCCGTTGAGTCCGCTGTACAACACTTCACGCGACGATCTTTCAGCGCTCTGGGCGCACTTCAACCTCGACATCCAGAAGATCAGCGTGGTCGACGCCGCCGATCCGGGCCAGGACCGCCCCGCCGTGCAGCGCGGACCTGGGGATGTCCTGATTGCGCAGGTGGGCTACAGCCCCGATGTCTTCACCGCGGTGCGCACGTACAAGGGCCGCGGCGACAAGTCGCTCGCCGCCGATGGAACCGCGATGGTCTTCCTGAAGGACGCGCGCTCCGATCCCGAAATCGCGCGTTGGCGCAACGCGCTGTGGCCTTGGCTGCACGTCGTCGCCCACGTGCGCCTCGAACCCGGCCGGGCAAGCATCGAGACGCTCTCCGGACGCGAGCAGAAAGAAGTCGCGATCCAGAAGCACGGGCACCTGCTCGTCGCGCGCCGACGCGAGTTCGTGCTCTCGCCTGCGAACACTGTGCTCAAATTCGACAAGAACGCCGGCGGCTGGAATCCGAAACCGGGTTCGCGCGGTTGGGCGCACTATCGTTGGATGCGACGCTACGTCGGGACCTTCGCGCCGGTTCGCGCCGGCGCGCGCATCCTCGATTTCGGCTGCGGCGCGGGCTGGTGCGGCATCGAAGCGGCCCTGAGCTCGCCCGCTTCAAGCTTGGCGATGTTCGACCCTTCGCCCGAGCTCGCCGAGGGCGCGGGCGCGAACGCAAAGTCTGCGGGCCTTGCGCAAGTGAGCGTGCGCACCGGCTTCGGCGAAGCGCCGCCCTTTCCGGCTCCCGACGAAGCGCGCTTCGATCACGTGATCAGTTCCGGCGTGGTCAGTTTTTCGCCGGACTTCCGGCGCTGGTTCGACGGCCTTTCGGACACGATCGCTCCCGGCGGAACGCTGGTGATCGGCGACTTGCACCGCGAATCGAAGGGCATGCTGGCGCGGCGCGCGCGCAAGCCGCTGCTGGCGGCGCGCGAAATGAATGCACTGACCCGCGAGGAAGCGCAGGGCGAACTGGAAGCGCGGGGTTACAAGCTCGTCAAGAGCGCGGGTTATCAGCTGACTTCGCCTTGGCCCGAAGCGATGCATGTCTCCGACACCAGACTGGGCGGCGTGCTCTCGCCGCTGATCCTGGCCTTGAACAAGTTCAGCGCAGGCGACGGCAATCCGGAGCGCTTCGACAGCTGGGTGATGCAGTTCAGCGCCGGAGCTTAGGAACCCAGCGTTCGAGTTCGCTCTCGAGTGCTTCGCGCGCCGGCGCGCCGCGCCAGCGCGAGCGCACGACGCCCTGCGCGTCGATCAAGTACCAGCTGGGCCAGGCGTGGAGGTGCCAGCGTGTCGCGATGGCGCCGGCCGTGCCCTCGGGGCCCTCCCAGAGATTTGGCCAGCTCAGTTCCTCGCGCGCGATCACTGCGGCCGCGACGTCTGCCTCTGGGTCCGAATTGACGCCTAGAATCGTGAATGCCCGCTCGGCGTAGCGCGCCGCGAGTGCGCGTTGCACCGGGTAGAGTGCGCGCGCGGCCACGCACCAGTCGCCCCAGAAACACAACAGCACCGTCTTGCCGCGCAGCGCCGAAAGGCGCAGTTCTCTGCCGGCCAGGTCCTTGCCGACGATTTCCGGGGCCGGCTCTGCCAGCAGTACGAGCTCGCGCAGGCTGAGCGAGAATCGAGCTGCGAGTTCGCCCCATGTTTTCGCCGAGAGCGGGTGCTTCGAGTCGGCATAGCGTTCCGAAATGTGCTGCAGGCAAGCCAGCGCACGTTCGCGATCGGCCGCCGCGATGTCGCCTTCTTCCAGCGCGCGATCGATCAGCGTTTCGATCGCGTGAAATTCGCACGCGGCGCGCACCGAATTCGAAGTCGTCGTCGCGAGCACTTTTTCGCGCAGCGCGCTTTCGTGGACGTCGTCGCGCAGCACGCGCAGCACGAACTCGCCCATGATGTCGCCGTCGTCCTTGTACTCGGCGATCACCCACTCCAGCGCGCGGTCGCGTGCCGCGAGCAATTCGGCGGAGCCCGCGAAGTTGTCCAGGCTGGCCACGAAGCGCAATGCCTCGTAACGTTCGCGGCCCCGCGCGACGTCCGCGACGCCCAACGCGCGCGTCGCCAACTCGGCGCGCAGCTTCGTGCTCACCGGCCCGTGGCGCTTCGCGCTACGCCAGTCGCGCAACACTTCGAAGAGGTATTCGGGCGCGACGGAGCAAGCGGCCGACGACGCGCGGGCAAGTCCGCCGGGACCGACGAAAAACGAAGCGACCACGGCCGCGACGAGCGTGGCCGTGGTCGCACCAAGCCGGCGACTAAGGCTTCTTGGGCAGCGCCTTGGCTTCCTTGACCAGTCCGTCGATGAGCCCATTGAGTTCCTCATCGCCCGGCGCACCGACGAACTTGTGCCGGATCTTGCCCTGGGCATCGATCAGGTACAGGGTCGGCCATCCAGCCACCCCCCAACGCTTGCTGATCGGGCCGCCGGTGCCTTCAGGGCCATTCCAGAAACTGCGCCAGGTGATCTGTTCTTTCAACAAAACCGGCTGGAGCGCGGCCAGGTCCGGATCCGAATTGACTCCGACCAGCGCGAAAGGTTCATCCTTCAGACGTGCGACGAGCGACCGCTCGTGCGGGAACATTGCCCGGCAAGGCGGTCACCAATTTCCCCAAAAGTCGAGCAGCACGACTTTGCCGCGATAGTCGGAGAGCTTGAACTTCACTCCGGCGGTGTCGTTGGCTTCGATCTCCGGCGCCAGGGCGCCGATCGAAAGGTGTTCGACCTGGAAAATTACGGTTTCGCAGGCCTCGGCCCAGGGTTTCTTGCGGCGCGGGTCGATGACCTGACCGAACTCCTTCTGGAACGCTTTCAAGCTGACGAGCAGTGCCTTGGATTCCTTCTCGCTGCGATCATCGCGATTGATCAGCGCGTTCAGCGGAACGTAGGCGCAGGCCGCTTTGACTTCCGGCGCCTTCGAGCGCTTGCCGAGTTTCGCCGCGCGCTCGGTGTCGGTCAGGTACTGTCCAACGGCCGGGGCGAGCAAGGCACCTTCATCGGCGTCCTTGTCGATCACCAGATCCCACAATTCGCCACGCAGCCTGGCGAGTTCGGCGTTCTCACCGCGGAAGCGCAGGCCCAAGCTGAGCTTCAACGCATCAATGCGGCCCGCCGCGTCCTTCGAGTCCACGGCAAAGTCCATTGCGCGCGTGCTGAAGTCGACAGCTTGCTCCTCGCTGAGCGCCTTGGCCTTGCTGGCCTCGGCGACTTCAGCCTTCAATTCCTCGAACGTGTCGAGGACCCAGATTTTCGAAGCCTCGGCCGGCGCGGGCGCGCCGGGACTTCCGGCGAGCATCAGCCCGATCAAGGCAATGCCATAAATGTTCATTGGGGCTCCAGGTGCTGGAAGTGTCGTGGATTTCGAATCAGGGACGTAAACGTTGCTGCTTGACGCGCGGCCCGCGGCCGTAGTCGAGCAGGCGTGTGAGCATCGGGCGCAACTCCGAGCGCCGAACGATCATGTCGATCTGGCCCTTGGAGAGCAAAAATTCCGCGCGCTGAAAACCCGCCGGCAATTCTTGGCGAAGGGTCGTGGCGATCACGCGCGGTCCGGCAAAGCCGATCAGCGCGCCGGGCTCGGCCAGGGTCAGGTCGCAGACCGAAGCGAACGACGCCGTGACTCCGCCCGTCGTCGGATGGGTCATCACGCAGATCGAATAACCGCCTTTGTCCTTGAGCTCCGCGAGGGCCGAGCAAGTCTTGGCCATCTGCATGAGGCTGAGGACACCCTCGTGCATGCGCGCGCCCCCGGAGCTGGTGAAGATCACCAGCGGCAGGCGCTTCATGACGGCAAGTTCCGCGGCCAGGGCGATTTTTTCGCCGACGACTTCGCCCATCGATCCACCCAGGAAACTGAAGTCGAGCACCACAAGCACGATCGCGCGGCCTTCGATCGAACCGAATCCGCACAACAAAGCCTCGGCCTGTCCGGTGCGATTCTCGGCCTTCTTGACCTTGTCGAGGTAGGGAATCTGGTCATGGAATTTCAGCCGGTCGATCGTGCGCAGATCGGGGAATTTTTCTTTCCACGAATCCGGGTCGAGCAGCATCGCGATGCGCTCGCGTCCCGGCAGCGTGAAGTGGAAGTCGCAGGCCGGACAGACCCGGCCCTTCTCCTCCAATTCCTTGCGGTAGATCATCTGCCCGCAGCTCTCGCACTTGAGCCACAGCCCCTCGGGCATGTCCTTCTTCTTGCGCAGCCGGGCGAAGCGTGTCTCGGAGAGCGAAGTTTCCGCGGGCTTTTCGCCGGCCGGCTCGTTCACGACGGCAGGCGGCTTGGCGGGAGCGACCTCCGGCTGCGACTTCGGCTTCAGCGGCGCGGCTTCGCGGCGAACCTCCGCGCCCGCGTGTCGCTCGCTCGAACCCGCGACCTCGGCCTCGGTCTTCGCGCCCTCGCTCTTCGACGGATCAGGATTTCGCATGGAGCACCTTGTTCTGGGCAACTCGCGCCGACTCTCGCAGGCGCGCGATCGTCGCAGGAATGTCACTGGACCCGAACACCGCCGAGCCGGCCACGAACACGTTCGTGCCGGCCTCGGCGCAAGCTGCGATGGTCTTCTCGCCGATGCCGCCATCCATCTGGACGTGGCCGCTGTAACCGCGCTCGCGCAGCCAGCGCACTTTTCCAAGCACCTCCGGCATGAACTTTTGTCCGCCGAATCCGGCATGCACGCTCATGACCAGCACGAGGTCCACTTCCGCGAGCACGTCGGCGACGCGCTCGATTTCAGCCGGCGGATTGAGCGCGATGCCGACCTTGGCTACACCCTCGCCGCGGAAAGCCTTGATGATCTCGCGCAACTGTGCCGGCTTTTCAGCCAGCTCCGCGTGGAAGGTCAGCACATGCGCGCCCGCCTTCACGTAGTCGCGAACATAGCGCACGGGTTCGCTGATCATCAGGTGCACATCGAGCGGACGTGTCGCGACGCGCGCGAGGCACTCGATGACGGGCGGGCCGATCGTCAAGTTGGGGACGAAGTGTCCGTCCATGACATCGACGTGCAACCAGTCGGCACCCGCCGCCTCGACCCGTTTCACCTCGTCCCCGAGCCGGGCGAAGTTGCTGGCGAGCAGCGAGGGCGAAATCAGGTTCGGCGGAATGGGCATGGTCGTCGGCCGGCCGGACGCGCCGTACGGGACGAGCCCGATTCTAGCCCGGCAGGCGGGCCGATGCTGCAAGGGGGGCCGCGAAGACCGATCCAGGACGCAGCGCGGCACGCGCTGCTCCTTACCTTAATGATGCACTCGCAGGCTCGGCCGGTCCCAGGCCAGCGCGGGCAGCCTTCCCGCGCCAGGGGCATGCGCGTTTGCGGCGTTCGATTGAAGGGCGGACCGAGCGGCGCGCAAGCCCGAACTTCTGGCAAGCCTGGAAGCTGCGGCACGCGACGATCCACGACTCGCCGCGCTGTACGAAGATCGACACGTCGCGGTTAGAGATGCTGTCCATGCCGCGTGTGTCCCGTGGATATACTGCCCGGCCCTCGGCGCTGCCGATGGCGGCCCCACCGAGCCCAAGACGAACGCCGAACTTCCACAGTGATCACGCTTCTCGTCCGTCAGGCCGACCAACCGGCCCTCGAGATCCTGGTCGAGGGCAACATCGCGCGCGTGGGCCGTGCGCCCGGCAGCGAGCTGCACCTGCCCCAGAGTTACGTGAGCAAGCAGCACTTGCGCGTACTCAAGGGCATCGTGATCGTCGATCTCGGCTCGAGCAACGGCACCTACCTCGACGGCAAGCGCATCAAGGAACCGGTGCTCTACACCGGGGGCGAACTTCGAATCGGCGACGGCGACGTGTTCCTGAGCGTGCGCCTCGACGATGCCGTCGAGCAGGTCACTGCACCGGAAAAGCCGGCTGCCCCGCTCGCCGATCCGCAGCTGGAGCAGAAACTGCAAGCGCTGCAGGACGACATCAGCCGCCTCGAAGGCGAGCTGAGGGAGTCGGGTCAGCGTGTCCTGGAACTCGAGACCGAGCGCGCGGCGCAACTCGAGCCGGCCGGGCCCCAAACTTCCGAACTCGAGGCCTTGGCGGCGCTCGAGAGCGCACGAACGGAACTCGACGAACGGCGCGCGCAGCAAGCCGGGCTCGAAGAACAGGTTGCCGCCCTCCAGTCGCAGCTGGCGACCGTGCAGGCACAGCTCTCCGCGCTTCAGTCCCAGCCCGCCAAGCCTGCCGGCCCGGTTTCTCCCGCGGCCGAGTTGTTCGTCAGACTCCAGTCCGAGAACTCGACGCTCAAGCGCAAGCTGGCGGAGCTCGAATCCAGGTCCGCAGGGACGGCCAATGCCGGCTCAGCGGCGCCCGAAGGCGTCAGCGCGAAGCTGCTGGCCGAGATCGTCGAACTGCGCGCGCAAAATGCTGCGCTGCGCGCCCAGTCGGGCAACGTGCGCGCGGTCCCCGCGCAGCCGGTGAAAGCGGCAAACCCGACCTCGAATGTGCGCGCATTGTTCGCGCGTCTGGCCCGCGAAGACGTCGATCGCCAGGCGCCGCTGCTCGAAGCCCCCTGCGATGAATTCCTGGTGGTCGAGCAATTCAGGCTGGTGCGCCACGTCGAACGCATCGTCACGCGCATGGCGGGCGACTTCATTCAGCTCTACAACGCGAACACGATGCTGCCCGACCTCGAGGGCAACCTGCGCAAACTGATCGAACGCCTCGACGATCCCGCCGACGACGATGTGCGCCGTGAACTCCTGGAGTACTTCTCGCAGTTGTCGCGCTGGCTGGTGGCCTCGCTCGGCGCACACCGCAAAGCCGCCACGGAATTCGCGCAGAAGCTGAAGACCGATCTGAGCGAGGCCGCGTTGATCGCCGACTCGCCGATCCCGACCCTCAAGCGTCTGTCGGGACAGGGCGAGGCCGAGCTCTGGCGCAGGACGAGCGCCTACCTGCGCGAATTGACGCCCGACATGATCGATGACCGGCTGGAAAAGATGGCGCGAACCGCGGCGCTCGAACTTTTCGGCGAAGGTGGCGCGTCCGCAGAAGCCAAGGCCGACTGAGCGCTGCCCGGACGGCAGAAATCGCGCTGAACAAAGCCTGATTCGCGGGCACGCCGCTTTGGATCGCGCGCGCCTGCGCGGCAAGTGCGCGGCTTCGCCGCCGGCGCCCCGGGCGGAGGGAGAATGGCCCGCGCCATTCGTCGTGCTGCCGGCGGGGATCTCGAGCGAGCGAAGCTGCCTCACAACCGCGCCGATCGGCTAGCCGTGGGCGAGCGCCTTCGGTATTCTCCTCGCGCTCATTCACGTCCCAGTCGTCGTTCTCGAAAGGCGTTCGTCCGATGATTTCCTTGTTGCGGTTCGCGGGCCTTGTATTGGCATCGCTGGTGTTCTTCTCGTGCAGTTCGCTTCCGTTCATGGGACCGGGCTCGATGGATCTGACCGCGAAGGGTGTAGAACTCGACGGCGTGGTCTCGATCTACCTGATCGTCGGCGACGAGGGCGACCTGGCCGACCTCGACAGCGAAAAGACGATCGAAAAACTGGTGCACCCCGATCGTCAGAAGAAATACCTGACCTTCGGACAGTTCAAGCCGATTGCTCCCAAGGCGGGTGAGGCCTGGAGGCTGGAACAGCGCCTGCTCAATCCCAACAACAAGGACATCGAGGTCGCGCTGGCGAAGAAGGCTCCCAACCTCGAGGTCGAAATCCAGCGCAAGCTGCTCAAGTCGCAGCCTGGCGTGGCGGCGGTGCTGCTGATCAATTGCGGCAGCAAGGGCTGGGCGGCCTCGCAGAAGATCACCAAGTTCGAGATCGAGAGCCTCGGCAAGCTCGAGCTCGAAGTGCGCGGAACGGCCATCAACAAGGTCGGCTCGTCGAAATGAGTTCGCTGCGCCCCCCCAGTGTGCTGTGGCGAGACGGCATGTTGCTGTGCCCGCAGCACTTGCAGGCCTTCGCCCGCGAACTGCAGGCTCGCATGACCGCCGCAGACGGCGCCTGCTGGCCGGCCGCGTGGGGCTCGCTTGGGATTCGCATCGACGAAAAGGCGCTGGAGCGCGACGTCTTCGCGATCCTGGAGGGGGAGTTCCTGTTCCGCGACGGCACCTTCCTGGCGCTGCCCGGCCACAACGGCACGCTCGAGCAGCGCGAATTCGGCGAGCACTTCAGCGAAGCTGAACTGCAGGTATGGCTAGGAGTCCAGGCCGCCCAGGGCAACGTCGCCCAGGTCGGCAGCGAGGAAGGACGCGCCTACCGCTACGACATCGCAGCGGAAAGCGTGCCCGACGAGAACGAGCGCGACGCCTACAAGGAACTGGAGTTCAAGCGCCTGCGCGCCCGGCTTTTCTTCGGCGAGGAGGACCGCTCCGGCTACGAGACATTGCCGATCGCGCGACTCGTGCGCCGCGGCCATCCCGAGGCGCACTCTGGCCTGAGCGAAACCTGGATCGCACCGGTGCTCTGCTGCGCGGCTTCGCCCGCGCTCGTCGCCCAGCTCGGCGAACTTGCCGCGCGCTCGCGCTCGAATGCGCGCGACCTCGCCGCGCGGGTGCCCGCCCTGGCCAAGTTGTCGAGCGTCGAACGCGGCTCGGATCTCTCCGGGTTGCTCAAGCTCCTGGCACTCAACCCGTGCGTGGCCGCACTCGA
>JAYUUV010000032.1:0-3180 GCA_043754695.1 Planctomycetota bacterium | reverse complement strand
CCGTACCGCCGGATTCGGCGTCAGCCCCAGTTGGCCCACTCTTCGTTGGCGCGTTCGAGTTCGGCTTCGCGTTCGGCGGCGTCGTGTTGCAGGTCGCGCACTTTCGCGCCGTCGCGGTAGACCTCGGGCGAGACCAGTTTTTCGCGCAGTCCCTTGAGCTCCGTTTCCAAGGTGATGATGCGCGCTTCGAGCTTCGCGAACATGTAGGGGTTGCGGATCTTGCCCGGTGCCGACTTCGGCTTGGCGGCGGGCTCCACGGCGGCAATCACCGTGGGCTTCGTTTCGCGCGGTTTTTCGGCCGCTGCCGCGGCGCGGCCCTCGCGCTCGGCAGCCTTGGCCGCGCGGTACTCGGAGTAATTGCCCGTGAACTGACGCACCACGCCGTCGCCGACTTCGATGACGTGCGTGCACAGGCCGTCGAGGAAAGCGCGGTCGTGACTGATCGCGACCAGGGCGCCGTCGAACTCGCTGAGCATTTCTTCGAGCGCCGAGCGCGCGGCGAGATCGAGGTGGTTGGTCGGTTCGTCGAGCGCGAGCCACGACGGTTCGGTCAGGACCAGCTTGGCCAGCGCGACCCGCGCGCGTTCGCCGCCGGAAAGTGCCGTGACCGGCTTGTCGATCTCCTGGCCGCGGAACAGGAAACGCGCCAGGTGCGAGCGGATCTCCAAGTCGGTTTTTTGCGGCTGCGCGCGGCGGATCTCCAGGTACGGACTGGAGTCCGCGGGCAGGTCGGCGGCCTCCTGGTCGTAATAACCGCAGACCGACTTGTGGCCGCGCTCGATCAGGCCCGCGCGCGGCGCCATGCGGCCGGCGAGAATCTTGAGCAACGTAGTCTTGCCCGTGCCGTTCGCGCCGACGATGCCGATGCGCTGACCGCGGCCGATGCGCAGATCGAGATCGCGAAACAGCGTGCGCTCGCCGAAGCCTGCGCCGAGACCGCGCCCTTCCAAGACAAGTTCGCCGCCGCGCATGGCCTTCGGCGGATGGATCACCGGCCGGCGCACATCGTTGAAGGGCTGCTGCACGCGCACGATGTTCTCGAGCTTTTTCTGCCGCCCCTTCGCTTCGGCGGTGCGCTGCGAACCCATGTGGCGGCGGATGAACTCTTCTTCCTTGCGCACGAAGTCTTGCTGCTCGTCGAAGGCGCGCTGGTCGGTCAGGAATTTCAGCTCGCGCAACTCGACATACTTCGTGTAGTTGCCGCGATAGCGCGAGAGCGTGCCGCGCTCGAGGTCGAAGATCGTGTCGACCGCGCGATCGAGCAGGCGGCGGTCGTGGCTGACGACGAGCACCGCACCGGCCAGGCTCGCCAGCCACGACTCGATCCACTCGATGCCCTCGAGGTCGAGGTGGTTGGTCGGCTCGTCGAGCAGCAAAAGATCGTGACCGGCGACGAGTTCGCGCGCCAAGGCCGTGCGGCTCTTCTCGCCGCCCGAAGCGAGGCGCGCCTCGCGATCCCACAATTCGCGCGAGAGCCCGATGCCGGTCATCACGGTTTCCACGCGGCGCTCGATTTCGTAGCCGCCGCACATGCGCAAACGCAGCTCGATGCGTTCATGCTCGTGGATGGCCTTTTCGAGTTCGCTGCCGCCCAAGTGGTGCAGGCTCTCGTTGACGATCGCAAGTTCCGCGGCGAGATCGCGCGCCAATTTCATGCCGCCTTCGACCCACTCGCGCACGCTGACGCCCGGCGGAAACTTCGGCGCCTGGGGCACGTGCCCAAGGCTCGTGCCCTTGCGGATCGTCACGCGGCCGCCGTCAGGCTTTTCGAGACCTTCGATCAGCCGCAGCAGCGTGGATTTTCCGCCGCCGTTGCGTCCGACCATGCCGACTTTTTCGCCGGGATCGATCTGGGCGGTCACGCCACGCAGGACCTCCTGAGCGCCGTAGTGGCGCTGGACGTTTTCGAGCATCAGGAGACTCACGGTGCGGTCGCTAGCTCTTTTTCAGCGGACCGTCCGCGGGTGTCGACGCTGGGATCGGCGCGAGTTTTAGGAGCATCGCCACCACCGAATACCAGTGTCGTTCGCGCAAGGCTGCATCGCTCTGCACGAGTACCGCCCATCCGCGCGCGGCTCCCGGAACGTCGAGCGGGATCACCATCTTTCGAAATTGCTTGCCGATCGCATTGCCGATCGGGCGCGTGCGGCCAGCCTCCGAGATCGTGCCGTCGCACGTAATGTAAGTGGGGACGGCGATCTTCTTGGCTTCAGTGGCAATCGACCAGCCGCTGACATCCTCGCCGGGCGAGAAAAGCAGCAGGGCGTCGGCGCAGCCGGGTGTGCGCGCCGCGGCAGCGATCACCAAGGCGGCAGACGAACCGCTGCCCAGCACGAAGAGCTTGCCGGTCGGGCGCAGTTCGCGCGCCCACTTCAGGCCCTGGACGACATCGGCGAAGGCTTCTTCATTGGTGAAGGTCGGCTTCTTGAGCACGCTCGCCGCGCTGGCGGCCGTCTCGTTGGCGACGCCGTCGGTCGCCTTGCCGGTGCGCAGATCGATGGCAAAGGTGCAGCAGGAGAACTCGCCGAAGCGCGGCGCGATCTTGGCGAATTCTGCGCGCGAGCCGTTCTCCATGTGGAAGCAGACGATCGTCGGCCGCTCTTCACTGGCGAAGGGCAGATCGTAGAAGTCTCCGCTGAGCGTTACCCCGTCGGGGCACACGCGCTTGAGCGTCGTGGCCTTCAGTTCAACCTCCGCGGCGGGCGCGGCCTTGGCCGGAGGTGTGCCCTGATCAGGAGGCTTGGGCGGATCTTGCACGACGAACAGCGCCGACAGAGCCAGGAATCGAAGGATCATGGGGTGCACCTCGCGGAGGAGTGCGAGCAGTGTATCCTCCGGCGCGACACTAACCCTCCGCCAGGCCTGCATCCATGCCGACCCTCTTCACACGCATCATCCAGGGCGAATTGCCGGGCCGTTTCGTCTGGAAGGACGAGCTCGTAGTCGCGTTCCTTTCGATCGAGCCGCTGCGGCCGGGCCACACGCTGATCGTCCCGCGCGCCGAAATCGACCACTGGATCGACGTGCCCGACGCTCTGCACGCGCACCTCGGCCAGGTCGCGAAAAGGGTCGCCGCCGCGATCCAGACCGCCTTCAAGCCTGCGAAAGTCGGCGTCATGATCGCCGGCCTCGAGGTGCGCCACGTGCACTGGCACCTGATTCCGATCCACGAGCTCGGCG
>JAYUUV010000031.1:0-5399 GCA_043754695.1 Planctomycetota bacterium | reverse complement strand
CCGCGGCGTCGCGGAGCGTGTAGTGGAGCGTGACGACTTTGCCGGCTTCGATGGCCGGACCGTGATTTGTGGGCATGTTGGAGACTCCTGCAGCGACTTTCGGGCGGGACAGGGTAGCGATGCGGCGTGAGGCTGTCATCTGTACGGTGCCAGGCACCCTCCCGAACTATTGCGTCCACTCAACGGCGCTGTGGGAGCAACGGCCAGGTCGAGGTCAGCCGGCAACGGCGCTGTGCAGGCAGAGGCGACAATAGTTCGGGCGGGTGCCTGGCACCTATCGCTGGCAGCACTTCTTGTATTTCTTGCCGCTACCGCAGGGGCAGGGGTCGTTGCGCGAGAGTTCGCTGCCGGGGCGCACGTAGGGTTTTTGCGGGCCGCCCGCGGCTGTATCGAAGGCGCCTTGCAGCGCGCGCACGAAACTGGACAGCGCGCGGCCGCCGCCCAGGCGACCCTCGCGCTCGAGTTCCGACAGGAATGCCGCGCAGAGTGCCGGCGTTTCGCGCCGCACGATGGGGGCGAGGTTCAGCCTGGCGACTTCGCCGAGCAGGCTCGCGCGCACGTCCGCTTCGCTGAGTTCGTCGAGGCCGGCTCCGCGCGCGTCGCCCGCGGCGCACAGGAAACGCACCAGGATTTCCGGCGCGAGTTCGATCGTCGCGGACGCGAACTCGCGCGCGCGATCGCCGTGCACGAAGTCGCCGACCCAGTTCTCGATGCGTTCGCGCGTGTAGGAGTCGACCACGCCGCGATTGTACGGTCGCGGCCGCTACAATCGCGCCCCATGCGACTCACCTATTGCACTGGTCTCCTGGCGCTTTCGCTCGTCGGCTGCTCGACTTCGGAAGTTGTCGTTCGACGGCCGCCGCCGCCATCGCTGCCGCCGGCCACAGGCACGTTGATGGTGGTCGGAGGAGGCGGAACGACTCCTGCGATGACGGCGCGCATGCTCGAACTTGCCGGCGGCAAGGATGCCCAGATCCTGATCCTGCCGCAGGCTTCCGAGTCGGCCGACCGCGGCAAGGGTTCGCTCGAATTGTGGACCGAAGCCGGGGCGACCCACATGCTGTGCCTCGACCCGCTCGTCGAAGCCGAGGGCGAGAAAGCGATCGCCGAAGCCGCGCTGATCTGGTTTCCAGGCGGTGACCAGGCCCGGCTGATGAAAGCGCTCGACGAAGCGCACCTCGTCGATGACATCCGACTCAGCTTTCGCCACGGCGCCGTGGTGGCTGGAACCAGCGCGGGCGCGGCTGTCATGAGCCCGCTGATGCTCACCGGCGAGGCCGACCTCGTGAACGTTCATGCCGGGGCCACGGAACTCGTGCCGGGTCTGGGCCTGTGGACCGACGTGATCGTCGACCAGCACTTCATCAAGCGCCAACGTTGGGCGCGGCTCTACTCGGCCGTGCTCGACCATCCCGAATACGTCGGTGTCGGGATCGACGAGAAGACCGCGGTCGAAGTCGGGCCCAAACTTTGGCGCGTCTGGGGCGAGGGCAGCGTGGCGATCTTCGACGCGCGCCGCGCCGTGCTTGTTCCCGCGAGCGCAGGGAAAAATCAGTCGGCGCGCGGCGTGCAGGCGGCCATTCTTAACGATGGCGAGAGTTTTTGGCTGCGCTGAGCGGGTGCCCCGGCCGAAGTTTGCAGGGCGTGCTACCTTTAATGTGCACACTTCTAGGTCCACAACTCTGCCCACTATGAAAGCACAGCACATTTTCGCCGGCCTTGCCGCGCTCACCGCGATTGCCCAGGCCGATCAACTCCAGATCACGACCGCGAAGGACAACACGCTCTACGAGTCGGCCACCGGTTCGTTGTCCAACGGCGCGGGCGACGCATTTTTCTCCGGCCGCAGCGGCAACGCGACCAACTCCATCCGGCGTGGCCTGATCGCCTTCGACCTGAGCGCGATCCCGTTCGGCTCGACGGTCACGGCCGTTACCCTGCAGCTCAATTGCTCGCAAACGAACTCCGGCCCGTTGACCCACAATCTACGCCGCGTGCTGGTCAACTGGGGTGAAGGCACCTCGGTCGCTCCGCCGGGTGGCGGCGGCGGCGCGCCGGCGACGGCCGGTGACGCCACTTGGTTGCACACGTTTTCTCCGTCGTCGTTCTGGACCAACGCGGGCGGCGACTTCAGCGCCACAGTCAGCGGTTCGCTCGTGATTGGCGCCACGGGCACCTACGTGTTTCCGTCACAGCCCGGCATGGTCAGCGACGTGCAGGGCTGGTTGAACAATCCGAGCCAAAACTTCGGCTGGGTCGTGATCGGCGACGAGTCCGTCAGCGGTACCGCGAAGCGTTTGGATTCGCGTGAGAACGCGCTGCCCGCTCACCAGCCGCTCTTGACGGTCACCTACACCTCGCCGACGGTGGCGTACTGCACGGCCAAGCTCAACAGTCTCGGTTGCACGCCGACGATCGCGGGCAGCGGGGCCCCGAGCGCTTCGGCCGGTTCTGGTTTCGTGCTCACGGCGAGCAACGTGATCAACAACAAGCCCGGGCTTTGCATTTACACCAACGGCGGTCAGGCCGCGGCGCCTTTCTCCGGTGGCTTGCGCTGCATCAACGCTCCGATCAAGCGCTCGGTGCCGCTGAACTCTGGAGGCAATCCGCCGCCGAACGATTGCTCGGGCGTCTACTCGCTCGACATGAACGCCTTCGCGGTCGGTGCGCTCGGAGGCACACCGGCGGCGTTCCTGGGCGTGCAAGGAACCGTCGTCGACGCGCAATTCTGGGGCCGCGACAACGGTTTCAGCCCGCCGAACAACGCGACACTTTCGGACGGGCTCCAGTTTTTGATCGGGCCTTGAGCAAGTTGTAGCGCGAGACTGAGCGCCCTATGGGCGAGCATCGGCCTGGTCTGGGTGCGCGGAATCCCCGCGCGATCTGGACCGGGAGGCTCCCGCCGCGATTTCGGGGTGTGTCGTCGAACTCGCGCGCGGGTGACGCTGGTGATCCCCGCGAGGAACCGCAGTCCCCGGGCACGATCCAGGATCGGGAGTCGAGCTTCCTCTATGGAGCGTGCTCTCCGCTTGCCTGCGGAGACTTCCGCTCCTGCTGATTTCATCGCGAACGCAGCCAGGGCGATCCTCGAGGGTGGATCGCTGTGCGCGCGCGTTCGAATCGTCCTGTTCGCGGCTCGCGCAGAATGGCGGACTGCTGAATTCGTCGAGCCGTGCTACGACACAGTGCGCAGACGTTGCGGAACGATTGCCTCGAGTTCGGTCTGCGGCCAGGGCTCGCCGTTCACGATTCGCTTGCCGCGGCCGGATGAACCGCCCGTGCGCACAGGTTTCAGTCGTTGACCTTCGAATCGGCGGGTGCCGGTAGCGAACCTCCCGAGTGCTGCAGACTGCTTGGCGACTTGCTACACGTCTACTCACTTGAGGCCTGTGTCCTCACCGGCCCGCGGGGCTAGGAATTCCCATGGAACCTAGCACCTCGATCGAACGTGTGTCGGGTCTCTGGCTGCTCTGCGGGATCCTCCTGTTTGCGGGATGTGCCAAGTCTCCCGACCTGACGGTCTACTGTTCGCTCGACCAGACCTACGGCGAGCCGCTGATCCGCCGCTTCGAAAAGGAGAGCGGCCTGCGCGTGCGCGCTGAATTCGACATCGAGGCGACCAAGAACGTCGGCCTCGCCAACCGCATCCGCGAAGAAGCCGCCCGGCCGCGCTGCGATGTCTTTTGGAGCAACGAATTCGCCCAGGTCGTCTCCATGGGCGAGGACGGATTGCTGGCTGCCTACATGTCACCGAGTGCCGCGGAGATCCCGGCCGAGTTCCGCGATCCCGACGGCCGCTGGACGGGCTTCGCGGCCCGCGCGCGCATCTTCATCGTCAACACCAAGCTCGCCGATCCTGCACAGATCAAGAGCATGTGGGATCTGCTCGATCCACGCTGGAAGGGCAAAGTCGCCATGGCGCGGCCGTTGGCGGGCACGACGAACACGCACATGGCGGCGCTGTTCGAGGTGCTCGGCGAGCAGGAAGCGCAGCGCTACGTCGACACGGCCGCGCAACTCGCGAGGAGTGGCGATCTCAACCTGGCCAGCGGCAATGCCCAGGTGATGCGCCTCGTGCGCGAGGGCGAAGTCGCCTTCGGCTGGACCGACACGGACGATTTCAACGTCGCGCTCGAGGCCGGCGCGCCGGTTGTCGCCGTCTATCCCGACGCCGAGGGCCTGGGCACGCTGCTGATTCCCAATACGGTCTGCATCCTGAAGTCCGCGCCCCACGAGGTCGCGGCGAAGAAGTTCATCGACTGGGTGCTGCGGCCGGAAATCGAAGCCGAGCTCGCGGCCTCGCGGTCGGCGCAAGTGCCCGTGCGCGCCGGCGTGGCGCGGCCGGGCAACGTCAAGGGCGCCGCGGACTTCAAGGTCATGAAGGTCGACCTGCACAGGGTCGGTAAATCGATTCAGCAGCGCTCGGCCGAGCTGCAGAAGTTGTTCTTGCAGTGAGCCGCTGGCTGGTCACGTCCGCGCTGATCGTATTCGGTCTCGTCGGTCTCGCGCCGGTCGTGATCATGTTTGCGCGTGTCGACGGCGAGGACCTCGCGCACGCGTTCCAGTCGCGCACGCTGGAATTGCTTGCGCGCACCTTTGCGCTGGGCTTCGCCAGCGCCGCGCTCGCGCTGATCGTCGGCATCGTCTTCGGATTCCTGGTGGCGAAGAGCAATCTGCCCGGCGCGCGCTGGATGCGCTCCGTGGGAGTGCTTCCGCTGCTTTTCCCGCCACTGATCCTGGCGGTGAGTTGGGGCGCGATGACCAGCGTGCGCGGCGGCCCGACGACGATCCTGGTGCTCGCGATCAGCAACTTTCCGCTGGTCACGATGTACGCCGCGCGCGCCTTCGAGCGCATCGACGCGCGCCGCGAAGAAGCTGCGCTGCTCGCCGGCGGTCTGTCGGCCGTGTTGCGCATGGAGTTGCCCTTGATCCTGCCCTCGGCCCTATGCGGCGCGTGTTTTGCATTTTGTCTGGCGGTCAACGATTTCACGGTGCCCGATTACGTGTCTTCGATCGGCCCCAAGTACAACGTCTACGCCGACGAAGTCTTCGCCAGTTGGCGCAGTGCCCAGGATTCCGGCCAGGCCGTCGCGAGCGCGCTGCCGCTCGTCGCGCTGACACTGTTCGCGTTGTTGCCGGCGCTGTTCCTGCGCCGTCGCAGCACGCTCGACGCACTGGACGGCGACTTCCGCCGGCCGGCGCCGCTGGCCCTGGGCCGCTGGCGTTGGCCTGCTTTCATATTTGCCTTCGGACTGCTTTCGGTCGCCGCGTTCGCCCCGCTCGCGCGCCTGTTGTGGGAAGCCGGCGGAGGTCCGCGCGGCTTCACGTTCACGGCTTTCCAGGCCGCCTTTGTCCGCGCCCTGGAACTTGGGCGCAGCAATCTGCAATCGAGTTTGCTG
>JAYUUV010000030.1:0-15601 GCA_043754695.1 Planctomycetota bacterium | reverse complement strand
AGGGTACGAGCAGCGCGATGGACCTACTCGTTGACGAACAGCACAAGGCTGTCGAGGAATGCGATCATGTCCGCCTGGCGCGCCGGGCTCAGGGCGATGAACGCATCGCGTGAGACTTGCCCCTCGCCGCCGTGAGCAACGATGGCCTCGGTCAAGGTCGTCGCGCGGCCGTCGTGCAGATAGGGGGCGGTCGACCCAACTCCCCACAGGTTCTCGGTCATGAAGGTCGACGCCCCCGTGCCGATCTCGTCGATCGATTCCGCAAGACCGGGGCCCATGTCATGGCGCTTGAGGTCGCCGTACAGACGCACCAGCCCCCGACCCGCCGGCGTGCGCTCGAGGGCGCCGAGGTGGACGATCAACTGTCCGGAGACCGGGTCGAAGATCTGATTGTCGGGTTGATCGGCGGTGAGATCGAAAGTGATCGCAGTGGCGGGATCGATGCCGAGCGCAATCGGGTTCAGGCCGCTCGGCGTCAGCACATCGCGATAATCCATCGACTGGCTCGGTTCCGAGTAGACCGGCGTGTCGATGCGCAGCAGCGGAACGTGGCAGCTGGTGCAGCCAGTTTGGACCATCAGTCGTCGGCCGGTTTCGATCGAGATCTTCTCCGCAGGACTGAGCGGGGTTTCCAGCAAGCCAAAGCTATCGAGCTCCAACTTCGTCACCGGTCGCGGCTGCGCGGCGAGGTAGATCGCCATGGCCGTCACATCTCCGGCCGTGAGCTCGTCCGTGACGCTGTCGAAGTCGCCGTCGACGCCGAAGCCGACCAATTCGACCGCCTGAAGGCCCATCTCGTTGTTGAAGGCATTGCGCGAGAATTCGCGCAGCGTGGCGGTCGAACCTTTCCACTGGAACGGTTTGACCACCAGGTCGGCGTCGATTCCGCGCAGTAGCGAATTGTCCAACGTGTACTGGCAGGGCTGGCCCGCTTGGGGATTCACTGTGATCGAGCCGAAGGTGACACCCTTCGCATTCAGGGCCACCGCGACGGCAACTTGTGACTGGCATGCCTGGTTGATCGCAGCGTCGCGCTGGCTATGCAGTTGCGCGGTCATTTCTTCCGCGAGACGCTGCAGCGCTCCCGGAGCGAATGTGTGAACCGTGTTTCGCTGAATCATCTGCGCGGGATTTCCGCTGCGCAGCGGGTCGCGGATCACGTTGGAGTTCGCGCCGCCTGCGCCATCGGCGAAGGGCACGCCGTGGCAGGACTCGCAGCTTTGGCCGTTGGGGCCGGTCACGCGCTGCGGAAAATGCTGCGCCCACTCACCGGGACCAGCCAGGTCCATGCGCGGAATCCGGGTGAAACGTTGACCGTTTCCAACGCTAGCGCCGACGCCGTCGAGGGAGTTGAAGTTCAGGCTGAACTGGTCGCTGCCGCCATCGAAGGCCTGGGTGAAGGCCCCGAAGGCCTGACCGCCTTGGACCAGTACGTTGAGCGCCCCCTGGTCGAGGTGGGTTGCGGCCGGCTGGTGGTTTTGACCGACCTGCGGGGCGGCCAAGCCGGCAGCGGAAAAGGCGGAAAGGGTCAGAGCGCCGGCGGCGAGCCTGCTGAGGAAGGCGAGGGGACGAAACATGCTGGAAGGACGAGGTGACGGGATGGAATGGGAAGTCGGACGCATCGCCGGAATGGCGATTGGATGACGAGCCGACTGTGCGACCCTCATGTCTACCACGTCATTCGCAAACGTGCGGCACCCTGATCGGCTCAGAAAGAGATCTGTATTTCAGGGCCCGGAAACCCTTAGCGCGTCGCCCGGCTGCGCGAGCAAAAACGGCCCCCCATCGCCGTGCCAGACTCCCGTAAACCATCTCTTCATCTCGGCTTATGGCCGCTTACGTGCCGCGGCCGTCGAACCGACACAAGTTGAGGTACAGAAATGGTTTACGCGAATCTGGCACAGCGATGGAGGGCAGCCTTCGCGAGCGACTACTCGCGGCGGGTGATGGCGCGGTCGGCGAAGCGGTTTTCCTGGGGGGCGCCAGGCGGGAAAGCCTGCTCCATCTTCGCGCCGCAGGCGTTAATCCCGACGACCAAGCCCTCGGCCAGGGCTCCGCGCCGGACGCCGGCCAGCACGGCCTCGACCACGGCCGGCCAATGTTCTGGCTTCAGCGCTCCGGAAACGGCTGCGTTGGCGAGCACCACGACGCGGTGCTCGAACAACGAGACGAAGAGCAACACGACCGGCGCCGTCGCATCCCTGCCTTGCGTCAGACGCGCAAGTTCGACAACGGCCTGCTCGCCGGCCGCCGCGTCGGCGACCCTGCGCGAGAGAAACCAGCGCCGATAGTCCGTGCACAGGCGCGTGAAGCCGAGCCCCGCCGCGGTGATTGCAACTTCGGCCGCGCCGAGTTGCAGAAATCCGTGTGCGGGCAGGACTCGCAGCAGGGCCGCGTTGGCGACCAAGGCGAACGCGGCGGCGCCGAGCAGCAGGGCCTGGGCGTGGGGATCAGAGCGCTCGACCACCAGCGGGACAATATCGGCGCAGGTCTTGGCCTCGATGCTGCTGATCGCGGCGCGCACTCGTTCTTGATCTTCGGGCGTCAGAACATCCACAGCGCGGTAGCGCTTGCGCAGCACGAACGCGCGGCAGATGAGCAGCGCCGCGGCGAGCGCGAAGATCCACGGAGCGAAGCGGAAGAACGTGCTGTCGGCCAGCTGCTGTTCGTAGCCGGACGCACTCCAGTCTTGAAGCGTTGCGACAATCGTCACCATCGGCCTGAAGCTCCTCCGCCCGAGAACCCGCCACCGCCGCCGAAGCCGCCGAAACCGCCGCCGCCAAAGCCGCCGGATCCGCCCATGCCGATGCCACCGATGCCGCCGAATCCTCCCGGACCGAAGGGACCGCGATACCAGCGGCTCCCACCACGGCGCCTGCGCGTCGAAATCGCGATGGCGAGAACCAAGATCATGATCACGATCGGTCCTGCCATTTGTCGGACCTGCACCGACTGCGCGGGACGCCCGCCGATCGCTGCGTAGTCGCCGCCGATCACCTGGTGCAGCGCAAGCACGCCGTCCTCGAGTCCGCCGGCGAAATCGCCGCTCTTGAACTTGGGCAGCATCACGTTCTGGATCACGCGCCAGGCGATCGCGTCGGGCACATCGCCCTCGAGCCCGCGGCCGACTTCGATGCGCACATCGCGCTCCGCGCGCGCCACGACGATTAGCGCGCCCTTCTGCGTTTCCTTGGAGCCGATGCCCCAATTGCGCGCGGTTTTCAGCGCGAAATCCTCGAGCGGTTGGCCGTTCAGGCTTGGCACGGTGAGCACGGCGATCTCCGCTCCCGATGAACCCGCGCGGTAGGACTCCATGCGCGCCTCGAGCGCGGTTTCGCGCTGCGCGGGCAGCATGTCGGCCAGGTCCGTGACCCAACCGTCGTTTTTCGGGATGCCCGCTGAGCCCTGGGCGAAGACGAGGCCGAACGCGCAGAGCAGCGCAGTGAGTGCGCTCACTTCTTCGAGCCGAAGTCGACCTTCGGCACGGCGCGTTCGGATTCTTCAGCTTTGTACTGCGCGATCTCCTTGAAGTTGAACATCCCGCCGATCACGTTGCCGGGGAACGTGCGCAACTTGGTGTTGAAGTCCTGCACACTCGCGGTCCAATCCGTGCGCGCGATGGTGATGCGATTCTCGGTGCCTTCGAGTTGACCCTGCAGTTCTCCGAATTGTTGCGTCGCGCGCAGTGCGGGGTAGTTCTCCGCGACGACCAGCAAGCGCGACAGCGCGCCGCCCAGCGAGGCTTGGGCCTTCATGTAGGCCTCCATTTGCGCCGGGTCAGTCACGTCGGCCGGCAATTGCACCTTGCCGACGCTGGCGCGCGCGTCGACAAGACCTTGCAGTGTCGACTGTTCGAAATTCGCCGCGCCCTTGACCGTCTCGACCAGATTGGGAATCAGGTCGTAGCGGCGCTTGAACTGAGCGTCGAGATCGGCGACTCTTTTTTCCACAGTCGTCTTGCGGGCCTGCAATCCGTTGTAGGAGCCGACCCCGGAAACGACGAGCAGCACGAGTACGCCGACGACGACCAGCACTGCGATCAACGCACCGCTCAGGGCTCCGGTGTTCGAACAACGACGCGACAAGGGACGAGGAAGGTTCTGCATAGGGCTCTAGGTCCAGCGGGAGGGAGGTGATCGGGAGCAGGGCTCCCAACGGCGGCGTCAGTATGCGCTTGCGCTCCCCGCATTCATCGCCTGCGTCGCAGTCCGCGCCTTCGGATTGATTCGCCGGGCTTCGCCAAGCACTTTTTTGCGCCACTCGAGCCTGGAATTGACCCTCCAACCCCGTCCACCTACCATCCCAACGAAGTTTTTCTCGGGGGTTCATCGGTCACGGCATTCGCGACCGGACGAACGCACACCCCCGGCCGCGCGCCGGAGTCTTCTTCTCGCAGGAATATCCGTGGAATCCAAAGCGCACGCGACCTTGCACACGACCGTCCCGCCTTCGACCGGTAGTTACCCGGCTTATCCCGAATGCCGCCCGGCGATGTTGCTGCACGGCGGCGCCTACATCGCGCGCTTCGCCCGCGACAGCAGCGACCTCGAGCGCATCCTGAAGTTGCGCTTCGAGGTCTTCAATCGCGAACTAGGCGAGGGCCTCGATGAATCCTGGGCCAACGGCTTGGATCGCGACCCCTTCGACAGCCACTGCCATCACCTGATGGTCGTGCACACAGAGAGCGATGCCGTGGTCGGCACCTACCGCCTGCAGACCTGGGAGATGGCGCAAGCAGGGATCGGCTTCTACACCGCGACCGAATTCGAGCTCAGCAGCCTGCCCGCGGAGATGTTCGAGCGTTCGATCGAGACCGGCCGTGCCTGCGTCGAGAAGGATCACCGCAACGGGCGCGTGATCGCGCTCTTGTGGAAGGGCCTGGCGAGTTACCTGGTCCACAACAAGAAGACGATCCTCTTCGGCTGCTGTTCGCTGACCTCGCAGGATCCGCACGTGGCGCGGCAGACCTATGAATTCCTGTCCAGCGGTGGGTTCCTGCACCCGCAGTACCGCACGACGCCGACGCGGGCGCACCTGTGTTACACGCCCGATTTCGTGCCCGAGGTCGACGTCAGCGTGGAACTGCCGGCGCTGTTCGCCGCCTACCTCAAGGTCGGCGCCAAGGTGACCGGCGAACCGGCCATCGATCGCGAATTCAAGACGATCGATTTCCTGGCGCTGCTCGACACCAATCTTTTGGAGCCGGCGGTCCGGCGCACGTTCTTCCGACATGTCGACGACGCGGGCCCCGCGCCTTCGGAGACAGCACGGTGAGCGGGAGCGCCGACGAAGCGTGAGCACCCTGCGCGCCGGCGTGCGCCTGGTTTCGATCCTCGCGGTCACTTCGGGAGTTTTCGCCACCTGGTGGCTGGGCCGCCTGCTCACCGGTTCGAGTTCGCCGCGCGCCCACGCCTGGCGGCGCCACGCCATGCGGCGCTGGTCGCGCGCGTTGGTTTCCATCCTGGACGTGAAGATCGAGATCGCCGGTCCGATTCCGCCCGCGCCCTGCGTGCTGGTCTCCAATCACTGCGGCTACGTGGACATTCCGGTGCTGGCGTGTTGCGCGAATACGGTCTTCGTCTCGAAGACCGAAGTGCGCTCCTGGCCGCTGATCGGGGGCGCCGCGGCCTCGATCGGGACGATCTTCATCGATCGCAAGTCGCGCAGGACGATTCCGCAAGTGAATGCGGCGATAGGGGCCGCGCTGGACGCGGGCGATCGAGTGCTTTTTTTCCCGGAGGGCACCAGCACGGACGGCAGCGCCATCCTGCCCTTCAAGTCGTCCTTGCTGGAGCCGGCCGCGCAGAGTGGCTATCCTGTCTTCTGTGCCGCCGTGCGTTATTCCACGTCCGCGGGTGAGCCGCCTGCGTCGCAATCAGTGTGCTGGTGGGGAGACATGGAGTTCACGCCGCACGTCAAGCGGCTGCTGCGGCTGTCACGGATTCGTGCCCAGGTCGAATTTCATCCACAACCGCTCCAAGACGCGGATCGCAAGCTGCTCGCGGAACGGACTGAGCAGCTCGTCGGGGACATGCTCCGGCGTTTGATCGATTCCTGAACCACCATGCCAACGAACGCACTTTTGTCCCAACGCAATCAGGCCTTCCTCGGGCAGGCGCTCGAGCTGCTCAGAGGCATGCCCGCAAGTCTGTATGCGGCGCGACCGGCGCACTTCGAGCGCGGCGGAGTCGGCGCGCACCTGCGCCACGTGCTCGATCACTACGACGCCTTTCTCGACGGACTCGACAGCGGTCGCATCGACTACGACGCGCGCGAACGCGATCCGCGGACCGAGATCGACATCGAGGTCGCCCGCGCCCGTCTGCAGCACACGATCACGCGGCTCGCGGCGACGTTTTCGCGCGCGGACATTGCGGCCGGCGGCGCCGAGCGGAAGATCGAAGTGGCCATGGATCTGGGAGGACGTCCCTCGGGGAATCCTAGTTCGAGCGTTTCCAGCCTGGGCCGCGAACTGCAGTACATGCTCGCCCACACCGTGCATCATTTCGCGCTGATAGCCGTCGCGCTGCGCTTCGCCGGGCACGAACCCGGTCCTGATTTCGGCGTCGCGCCTTCGACGCTGCGGCACGAAGTCGAAGTGAATCAGGCTGCATGTGCACGCTGAGCTTCGGCCCCTTGCCCGACGGCTACTTCGTCGCCTTCAGCCGCGATGAACGGCGCACGCGCGCTGCGGGACTGGCACCGCGCGCGCATGCTCAGAATGGCGTGCGCATGCTCATGCCCATCGACGGCGAAGCGGGGGGAACCTGGATCGCGGCCAACGAGTTGGGCTGCACGCTGGCCCTGCTGAACGGCTATCGATATCAGGGTGCGAGCTCGTCGGACGCCGCGGATTCCGCGCTCTGGATCAGCCGTGGCAAACTCGTCATGGACCTGTGCGACGCAGCGTCCCTCGCCGAAGTCGCGGAGCGCGTCGCTGCGCTGGACCTCGCGCGCTTTCGGCCCTTCGAGCTCGTCGCTTTGGACGCCGAAGGGCGCGCGGCTATCCATGCATGGAATGGTTTGGCCATCGAACGGCGCGAATTGACCCTTCTGGATCGCCCGCTGGTCTCGTCCTCCTTCGACGACAGCGGTGCTCGCGAACAGCGCCGCGCTCTGTTCGCGCGCCGCGTGGGCTTGCATGGGACGGAGCAGGACGTCCTGCAATTCCACTCGAGCCACGAGCCCGCGCGCGGCGCTTACTCGCCCTGCATGCACCGCGAAGACGCGCACACGGTCAGTTTCACTCACGTGCGCGTGACTGCGCGCGACGTCGAACTGCGCTATCAGCCCAAGGCGCCCTGCCATGCGAGCAGCGCTTCGCGCCAGCGACTTCAACGCCGCAGCGTCGCGCGTTCCTGAGCGCAGGCGCAAACTAGAGACCCGTGGAGTTCCTGCAGGCGCTGATCGAGCGGGTCGACGGCTTGCCGTATGGTCTGGCACTGCTCGCGATCGCGCTGGCAACCTTTGTCAGCGAGGACCTGACTTGCATCGCCGCGGCCTTGATCGCGACGCGCGGTCAGCTCAGCCCGTTCGAGACTTTGGCCGCAGCGGGCCTGGGCATATGGGTGGGGGACCTGGGTCTCTATGGACTTGGCGCATTGCTCGGCCGTCCCTTGGTTCGGCGCGCGCCGCTGTCTTGGTTCCTCGATGAAGAACACCTCGACCGTGCGCGCGATTGGTTCGCTCATCGCGGGGCGAGTGTGCTCTGGCTCGCGCGCTTCGTGCCCGGGACGCGCTTTGCGACCTATGTGGCGGCGGGCACGTTGCACGCGCCTTTCGCGCGCTTCGCCTGGGTCAGCATGCTCGCCTGCCTGGTGTGGACGCCGCTCCTGGGAGGCGCGGCCTATCTGCTCGGTACGCGCGCCATCGAACTTGCGCAGAGTTACCAACGTTTCGCCCTGCCGATCCTGCTTGGCAGCTTGCTCGCGCTGTTCCTCGCGGCGCGCTGGCTCGTGCCGCTGTTCACCTGGCGCGGGCGCAGGCAACTCGTCGGCCGCTGGCGCAGGCTGCGGCACTGGGAGTTCTGGCCGCCATGGGCCTTCTATCCGCCGATCATCGCCTACATCGTCTTTCTGGCGTTGAAGCATCGCAGTATGACTTTGTTCACCGCGGTCAATCCAGCGATGCCGGCCGGTGGTTTCATCGGCGAATCGAAGTCCGAGATTTTTTTCGCCTTGGGCGGGTCGCGCTGGGTCGCTCCCGCGCGGAAAATTCCCGCGGCCTTGAGCACGGCCGAGCGCATCGAACTCGTCGAGAGCTTTCAACGCGAAAACGCGCTCGGTTTTCCGATCGTGCTCAAGCCCGACGCCGGTCAGCGCGGCTCGGGTGTCAAGCTTGCCCACGACGCGCGCGACGTCGAACACTGGCTGGCGACGATTCGCGTGGACGCCTTGGTGCAACAGTTCGCGAGCGGCCTCGAATTCGGCATCTTCTATTATCGCTATCCCGGAGACGCGCACGGCCGCGTGTTCTCGATCACGCAAAAAGTCTTTCCAGAACTCGTCGGCGACGGTCTGCACACACTCGAGCATCTGATCTTCGCCGATCGCCGCGCGGTCGCCATGGCCGAGGTCTACCTGCATCGCAATCGCGGCAGATTGTGGGACGTGCCGGCAGCGGGCGAACGCGTGCGCATCGCCGACCTCGGTAACCATTGTCAGGGCGCGATCTTCCTCGACGGCACGCCGCTCTTGACGCCGCAGATCGAGAGCGCGATCGACGAAGTCAGCCGCGGCTACGCGGGCTTCTATTTTGGGCGCTACGACGTGCGCAGCGAGTCGCTGGAGAGCTTCCGCGCCGGCCGCTTCACCGTGATCGAACTCAACGGCGCCACCAGCGAAGCGACCCACATCTACGACCCGCGCTACTCGGTCTTCGAGGCCTGGCGGGTGCTGCGCGAGCAATGGCGCATCCTCTACGAGATCGCCCGCCGCAATCGGGCCGCGGGGACACGGCTGGTCGGGGTCGGGGAACTGTGGAGCGACATGCGGCGCTATCGGCGCGCGGCGCGGTCCCACCCCGGCTGATGCTGGCAGGGAATGTTCCCGGCCGCACGGCGTAGTCGCGCCCTTTCCGAAATTCGCGCGCCCTCCGGCCGCGCCGAAATCCCCCAACCTTCGTTACCCTACCCGACATCATGCGATCGAAATCACTCGCCCTGATCGTGCTCGTTTCGTTGCTCGCGCTCTCCAGCTGCATCATCGCCATCGGCCCAGGTGTCAGCGATGGGGCCCACACGGGCTGGGCCTGGTCGGGCCAGCGGGGCTCAGGGATCAGCGCTACGCAGACCCGCGCATTGGGTGAATTCCACGCCATCCGCCTCGAGGGGTCCTGCGACGTGCAGGCGACCGTCGGTGGCACGCAAAGTATCCAGATCACGGCCGACGACAACTTGATCGACGACCTCACGACCGAGGTGAAAGACGGCGTGCTTGTGATCGGCACGCGCCCCGGCAAGAACCTGTGGTTCCGCGTCGATACACACGCGACCATCAGTGTGCCACGACTGGACGGCATGCACATCGAGGGATCCGGCGACGTGACGATCACGGGCGTGGGCGCTGAAGACTTCAAGGCCGGGATCGAGGGCTCGGGCAGCATGCGCGTGGCGGGCAAGGCGACGAAGCTCTCGCTTGCGATCGAGGGTTCCGGTGACGCCGATCTCTCCGCGCTGGAGTGCCAGGATGTCAGTGTCTCGATCGACGGCTCCGGCGATGCGCGCGTGCGCTGCAGCGGGAACCTGAGCGCTTCGGTCTCCGGTTCGGGCGACATCGACTACATCGGCTCGCCGCACACGAGTATTTCCATCAGCGGCTCCGGCGAAGTGCGCCCGGTCCACTAGCTTTCGCTCCGCGACGTGTCCTCGGCCAAGCGTTACAGCGTCGTCCGTGATCCGGTTCACGGCGACGTCTACCTGACGCACGAGGAATTGCGCGTGCTCGACACGCGCGAGATGCAACGCCTGCGTGGGGTCAAGCAGCTGGGCAGCGCCTACCTGGTTTTTCCCGGCGCGATGCACACGCGCTTCGACCACTCGATCGGCACGCTGCACCTTGCGCAGCGCATGATCGAGGCGATCAATCGCTCGTTCGAACAGAGTCCGCGCGATTGCCTGGGCGTCAGCGAAGAAGAAGCGCGTGTGATCCGCGTCGCGGCGCTGGTGCACGACGTCACGCACATTCCCTTCGGCCACAACGTCGAGGACCAGGCCGGCTTGATGCACCGCCACGATTCGGCCTATCGCTTCGAGCGCATGCTCGGCGCGACGACCGACCTAGGCCGAGTGTTGCGCGAGCTGGGCCTGCAGCGCGATGTGACGAACATCCTGACGCATGCGGCGAGCGGGCCGGCGCTGCCGCCGTATTGGAGCCAGATCAACGCCGACACGATCTGCTCCGACATTCTCGACTACCTGCAGCGCGACGCTTATTTCACGGGTTTGAAACTCGGCATCGACCCGCGCGTGCTGTCCTACTTTCGCGTCGATCGCGCGACCGGAAATCTGTACGTCGATCTCGCCAAGCACGGCCTGTTGCGCGAGGACATCCTGTCCGAGATCGTGCGCCTGCTCGAGGCGCGTTATCACTTCTCCGAGCGCGTCTACTATCACCACGCGAAGATCGCCGCCGGCGCCTTGATCGCGCGCGCCGTGGCGCTGCTGCTCGAAGCCGGCGCTGTGCGCGAAGAAGACTTCTACGAAACGACCGACGCGTCGATGCTGGCCTTGCTGACGAGCCGCGGCCAGCGCCTCGGCGGCGTGCAAGGCAAACAAGTCGTCTCGCTGATCGAACGCTTCGAGCAGCGCCGCTTGCCCAAGCGCGTGTGCGTGTTCCCAAGACCGGAAAATCTTGGCGCCCAGGAGGAACTCGTCGAACGCTACTTCGCGCGCGACAAGCAGAAGGAACGCGCCGGCGTCGAGTCGCGCATCCAGGACCTGGTGCACTTTGCGACCAGTCAGCGCGTGCAGGTCCTGGTGACCTGTCCGGCGCAGCGCATGCAGCTCAAGGAAGCGCACACTCACGTGCGCTGGCCGGGCGTCGATGGCGTGCATCCGCTCTCCAATTTCGGCGCGCGCGTGCCGCGCCTGGCCGACCTCGAGCGCAGTTACCGCGATCTGTGGAAGTTTTACGTGCTCGCCGACGTCGACGATCCGCGCCTGCTCGCGCGCATCAGCGAGATCGCGGCCGGCGAGTTTCCGGGCGCGAAAAACGTCTACAATCCGGCCGCCGGCGCCTGAAAGTTCGGGCGCGGCCCGCGGCCCTGGGCAACAAGCAAGGAGGATCGGAAGTGATCACACACTCTGTTTCATGTCTCGCGCTATTCGCCTTGCTGCAGGGCACTGCGCCCGAGGCTGCGCAAGCTCCCGCTCAAGTCGCGCTCGCCGCGCCTGTGCGTCTGGAGTGCGACTCAGGACCGATCGACACTGGAAAGTACATCGGCCATGCGGGCCCGCTATTCGCCGACATCGACGGCGACAAGAAACCGGACTTACTGGTCGGGAACTTCAAGGGCCACCTGCAGTTCTACGCAAACACGGGTGAAGCGGGCGCGCCGAAGTTCGTCGCCAAGGGATTGCTGCAGGCCGACGGCGCGGACGCGCACATCGAAAACTGGTGATGCATCGCGCTGAGTCCGCAGTTGGCGGACTTCGACGGCGACGGACGCCCGGATCTCTACAGCGGCTGCTTCGAAGGCGGAATCTATGTGCTTGCGGGAAAAGGCAATGGCGAGTTCGCCGCGCCGAAGAAACTGCTCGACAAGGCCGGCGACGTATTGCGCCTGGGACAGTGGTGGGACTTCGAAGGTGGACACTGGTCCGAGGCGAAGAATTCCAAAGTTCCCTCCGAGCTTGGCATCGGCGCCGTGGCGGTCGATTGGGACGGCGACGGCGATCAAGACCTGATCCTCGGCAGTTACAAGGGCGCGATGTACCTCAGGCGCAATCTGGGCAGCGCGAAGGCCTATGCGTTCGCGACCGACGACGAGCCGCTCGAAGCGGGCGGCGCGCCGCTTTCTGTCGAGAGCGGCCACGCGATTCCGACGATTGCCGACTGGGACGGCGACGGCCTGTGGGATCTTTTCAGCGGCAGCGACAGCGGTGCCGTCAGCTGGTGGCGCAACGTAGGCGCGAAGGGCGCGCCAAAATTTGCCGCGCCGATCGTGCTGGTCGAAAAGTCCAGCGCAGCCGCCGACGCGCCGGGCACACGCACGCAAGTCAGCGTCTGCGACTTCGACGCCGACGGCAAACTCGATCTCTTGGTCGGCGACTACCGCAGCGAAAAAAACGCCGCCGGCAAATCGGCGCAGCACGGCTACGTGTGGTGGTTCCGGAGACTTTCGGCGCGCTAAGTCAGGTGAATTCGCCCGCGGCCCTGCTGCTCGCCGCGGCGTGCGCCGGCCGCGATCATCATCGGGACTTCGGACGATTTCAACTGACTAGGCAGCTCGAGCTCGTTAGCTTGCCGCTGCCGTGACGATCTATCTCGACCTTACGCGCGAGTTCAATTCAGGCCGCCTGCGCGCGGTGATTTGCAGCGGTCAGGCCGCGGTTTTGCACCGACTCGCGATCGCCAGCAAGGACGGTGACTGGATCTTGCGCGAGGATCGCGAGAGCCTGAGCCATGTGCTTGGCGTGCTGGCCGCACACGGCGCGCGCTACCGCTTCGGAGCCCCGCTCGACTTGCGCTGGATGTCCGCGGGCTGGAGCGCGCACTTCGAGTTCCAAAGGCGCGAGTCCCGCGTGCGCACCGACTTCTTCACCAGTCCGCCGCGAGTCGCTCCCGCCGACCTCGTGCGAATGTGGGCCGAGCAGGAAGGCCGCGACCCGCCGTTCACGGATGCGCGCATTTTTGCACAGATGAAGAAGACCGATCGCCAGAAGGATTATCCGTTCATCGCCGAAATGGCTCGGCGCATGGAAAACCCGCGCGATCGCCTGCTTTTCTCGCGCAGCGCCGAGGACCTGATCGCGTTGACGGAGGAGCATGCTGAGCTTGCCCGCTCGCTCTTCGCAGAGCGTCCGCTGCTCGCACGTGTCGGAACGAGCCGCCGCGCGCTGGCCGAAGCTCTGCAACTCGAGATGCTCGATTTGATGGAAATCAACGAGCGCCGCTTGGAGGCCTATCGCGCTGCGTCCTCCGCCTGGGCCGCGAGCTGGCCCGCGCTCTCGCGCGAGCTGGAGCGCGTGCCGCTCATGGAAGCGCACGCATTGGTGCAATCCCGGGCCGCGGGCGTCCTACCTGAGCGAGTTGTCACATGACCGATTCCTTCTTGAGTGAAGAAGATCTCGACTTGCGCAATCTGAGTTGGGAGGAGTTGCTCGCCTGGTGGGAGTTGGCGCTGCTCCAGGCGCAAGCTTCGAACGACCTGGACGAGCACCTCTACTCGCACGGAGTCTTCCGCGTCGAGCCCGGTTGGCGCATCACGCCGACAGGAGTCGAGCGCGTGCCGGAAGCAGCTTTGGGGGAGGCTCGACTCGACGGCTCCGGCAGCCGCCAGGCGAAAAAAGAAAATCCCTAGCGGCTCAGCGTCAAGTGCCGGCCGGCGCGCGCGCGTGCTGGGTCAAGAATTTCCGCAGCCGCGCGGTCGCGATCTGGATCTTCTCGAGCGACAGCGCGTAGGACAGCCGCACGTGCGTGTCGACTCCGAAGGCACTTCCGGGGATCAGCGCCAGACCCTGTTGCTCCAGCAAATCCTCGCAGAAACCCGCGGATCCGCGGCTGTCGAGCCACGGGCTGACATCGGGGAACGCATAGAACGCGCCGCGCGGCCAGGGCGTGCGCAAACCCATGCCCTCGAGCTCGCCGAGCAGGAACTTGCGCCGGCGCGCGAACTCTTCCGCCATCTTCGCGATCTCGACCGGCTCGCTGGTCACGCCGGCTTCGTACGCGTCCTGCGAAATCGCATTGGGACAGCCGGTCAAGTGACTGTGCAGGCGCTCGACGCCACTGGCGATGTCCTTGCGCGCGGCGACGAAACCGATGCGATAGCCGGTCATCGCGTAGGTCTTGCTCGCGCCGTCGACGATCACCGTGCGCGCGCGCAGCGCCGGACTGATGCTGACCGGACTCGTGTCGCGCTCGCCCTCGTAGATCAGTCGACGGTAGATCTCGTCCGAGAGGATCCACAGATCATGGCGTTCCGCGATGCGGCCGAGTTCCTCGACCTCCGCGCGCGTCCAGACATAACCGGTCGGATTGTTCGGACTGTTGAGCAGCACGCCCTTCGTGCGCGGGGTGATGCTTCGCTCGATCGCCGCGAAATCCGGACCGCAATCGGCGCGCGAGGGCACGTCGACCGGCACGGAGCCGGCAATGCGCGTGATCTCGACGTACGAGAGCCAAGCCGGCAACAGCATCAGGATCTCGTCGCCGGGCTCGCACAGGGCGAGCATCGCTCCGGAGAGCGCGTGCTTGCAGCTGTGGCAGACCGTGATCTCGTCGGGCGTGAACGGAACACCGCGCGTCTGACTGACGTGTTGGGCCAGCACCCGGCGCAGCGAAAGCGTCCCAGCCGCCGGCGTGTAGCGCACCTTGCCGCCGCGCACCGCCTTGCAGGCGGCGTCCTGGACGACGGCGGGGGCGTCGAAGTCCGGTTCGCCCACGGACATGTTCACGATGTCGCGCCCGGACAGGGCCAGGGCCTTCGCGCGCGCGTCGAGCGCGAGCGTCAGCGAAAGCGGTATGCCGGAAACGCGGCTGGAGGGCTGCATGCAGGGGCGGAACTGGGGTCGTATCGACAGGTTCGGGGCCGGGGGCCGCTTTGGCGGGTGGCCGCCAGAGTTGCACAGGCTGCGAACCAAAAGGTCTAGGGTCGAGCTTCGGGCGCAAAGGGTCAAGGGGCGGCTCTGCTCCGGCGCGGTTTTTTGGGCCTTTGGACAGGACTTTGGAATCAAGCACCGGTTGCGTCGTCCATGGGCGACTGGCAACGTGCCTCTCCATGAGTCTGAAGAGTCGCCTGTTTCGCATCCTGCTGGTCGTCCTGCTGGTGGTCCTGTTCGCAGGCTACTTCGCGTTCTCGACCTTCTTTTTCAGTCCGACCGAATCCGACTTCGACGCCGATCTGTCGACGCTCGTGCCGCGTCAAGTCGATTTCTACGTTGCCAAGGCGGACCTGCGCGACGACATCGCGCCCTGGCCGAGGCTGGCCGAATGGGACCGCATGGAAGCGACGGCGGCCTGGAGCGCGTTCGCGAAATTCGGTCTGCCTGAGATCGACAAGCAGTACGCGCTTTCGAAGGCCTACGCGGAACTGGAAGCGATCCCGCAGTCGATTCGCGGCATCGATCCGCTCGACGTTTTCGGCGGTCAGCACGTCACGCTCACGGGTTTCTTCAAGCCCGGCACGCTGCAGGACGCCGACTGGGCCGTGCTCGGGCGCGTGTCGTGGAAGGGCAAACTCGCGGTGAGTCTGCTGCGCTATCCAGGGCTGATCAAACTCGAGCAGCAGGGCATCAAGGCCGAAGTCTTGGAAAAGCTCGTCAAGCTGACGCTGCCCAATTTTCCGCGGCCGCTGTACGTGACTCGCCTGCACGACGTGGTCGCGATCGGGACCTCGCTCGATCTGATCACCAAGGTCCACGTGCTCGACGACGCCGGCG
>JAYUUV010000029.1:0-6200 GCA_043754695.1 Planctomycetota bacterium | reverse complement strand
CTGCATTTGGAAAAGTTCCCACGACGCGGCTTGCACGAGCTTCACGTTCGGCATCGCACCGGAAGCGAACTTCGCGAGCAACGCGTACACCGACTCCGTCGTGCTCGTGCCCTGCACGATCACCGTGCCCTCCTTCGGCCGCTTGGGATCGAAGGCGCGGATCACGTACGCGCCCTTGGCGGAATCCATGTGCGAGGCGACACCAAGCGCGGCACGGTCGGGCACCTTCACATTCGGGCGCGTCAGGTGCAGCGCGATGATCGGCACGTCACTCGCCAGCGCGGCGGCGAGCATCGGCGCGACTTCGTTGTGCTCCCACGGATGCAAGTTTAACACGTGCCCGTCGGGGAAAAGTTGCGTGACGCCCGGCGCGAAAATGCCGAAGTGCGTGCGGCTGTCTTCGGCGGTCTCAGGACCGGAGTGGCCGACGACCCAGATCACCTTGCCGACCTTGAGCGGACAATCCTGCGCGAGCTGCGAGAAAAGGCGCATCAACCCATACTTAAGGTAAGAGAACGATCCGTAGGTCGACGTGCCGGTCCAATAGCCCAGGAATTCGCGCTCCGGATCCGCGGACATGTTCACGGTCGCGGCACCGACGGCGAGACCGGAGTTGGTGAACTCCGTGATCTGCTGCGGCAAGAGCGCGCCGCCGGGATTCTTCGTGCGCTCGTACCAACCGAAACCGGGCTTGCCTTCGAAGTCCTTGGCGAAGCCGGCGATGCCTGTCGATTCGGCGAGGTCGGCGCTGTTCGCAAGCAAGAGCGGCCGGCCCATGCGCTCCTTCGCAAGACTGTTCAGCCACGCGCCGAAAGTCACGAAGGCGTTCTTGTTCGCGACCGAGGTGCCGGGCTTGGCGAAAAGACCCGCGGGCAACTTGTCGAGCGCGAGCCAGCTCTTGTCCTCGGCCATGTTGCGGCGCGAGTCGAGCGTGAACGTCGGCAAACTCGTCGGCACGCTTTCGCCGATTTCGACCAGCGTGTCCGCTAGATATTCGACGAGCTGCGGATCGTTGTCGAAGACGCTGAACACGGTTTCGAACCACGACTTCGTCTGCTCGCGGCCGGCACTCTCGCCGGGATCCGTGACATCGCCGAAACCCTTGAACGAGACGCCGTATTTTTTCTGGAAGTCCTCGCGGCCCTTCCAGAACAACTCCGAATTGCGCTTGTGCGCCGCACCATGCGACGGCGCGTCGAACTTGTAGTAGCCGCGACCCTTGCGCGTCTTGACCCACACGCAACCCGGCCGGCCTTCGGGGTTCTTGTCGTGCACGATCGAGAGCAACGCCTTGGTGATCTCGGCGTAACTCTCGCCGTTTTCGGTGCCGGCGACGCGCCAGCCGTAGGGCTCGAACCAATCGCGCGGCGTGCCGTGCACGACCTCCGAGTTGGCGAAGGTATCGATGCCGTGGTCGTTCCAGTCGACCAGGTAGATCAGGTTTTTCAGACCCAGGCCCCAGGCCGAGTTCTTGACTTCGTGGTGCGCGCCCGCGGTCAGGCCGCCTTCGCCTTCGATGGCGAAAACCTTGACCTCGCCCGCGCCCGCGTGGTGCAGCGCCATGGCTTCGCCGAGCGCGGCCGGCGCGCCGTGGCCCGAAGGTCCGGTGTTGAACTTAAAGAACAGCGTCTTGCCCTCCATCTCGGCGTGGCCGGGCAGGCCCTTGTTGTGGCGCAACCACAGCAGGTCCTCCCAGTGCAGCGCGCGCTCCTCGGCGTTGGGCACCAGGTAGCGACTTTCGCCGGTCTGACGATGGCGGCGACGTAGGGCTTCGTTGTAGACCGCGAGCATCGCGTAGATCAGCGGATTGCAGTGCCCGGCGACGAGTACAGCACGGTCACCAAACGCCAGTTCCGGCCGGCGCACGTCCCAGCGCATGCCGGCGCCCAGCGTGCTCGCGACCATCAGCGGCACCTTGGAGCGCGAGCCGCCGGGGTGGCCGGACTGGCGCAGGTTGAGCATCAGGTCGATGCACTGGTCGATCAGGTCGCCGACCTTCTCCCACTGGTGAAAGTTGCGTGAAAGGGTTTCGAAAGAGGGGCGAGAGAGGGTCTGCATAGGTGTTGGGTCGCTGGCGCGCGAAGCCCACAATATAACGCGAATGGTCCAGCACGGAAGTTCGAGCGGGGCGCGCGCTCAGCAGTTTGGGGTCACGGGCAACCGCGCCCGATCCGCATGAGAGGACGCGTGCAGATTCCCAGGGTGCGAGAGACGGCCGTGGAGGCGCCGCGCCGTGCCAAGGTCTATGCCTGCATCACGCTCCTGATCCTGCTCACCTTTGCGGTCGATGTCAGCTTCCAGTTCGTGGCCTTCGGCGGCTTCTATGCCATCCCGATCCTGATCAGCCTGTGGCTGCGGAACTTCCGCATCACGCTGGCGCTGACCGTGCTGTGCTGCGCGTTGACTGTCGGCGAAGTTGCGACGATCGAGATGCGCGACATGCGAGTCGAGGATTTCGCGCCGTTCACGATCCAGCAGCTGATCGGGAACCACGCGGTCGAAGTCGCCAGCCTCGTGGTCGTGTGTCTGATCGGCTACTGGCGCTTGCGAGACGAGCGCGAACTCGAGGACAGCCGCGCGACGACGGCGACCACGCTCTCGAGCATTGCCGAGGGCGTGATCACGCTCGACGCGGCGCGCAAGGTCACCTACTTGAATCCGCTGGCCGAGGAGCTGACCGGCACGACGCTTGAGCAGGCTCTGGGGCAACCTGTGGATGCGGTGTTGCGCCTGTGCGACGAAAATGCAGCGCACGTTCCGATCGTGGATCTGCCCGAGCACGCGATCGGTCCGCGCATGTCGCGCGCGATGCTGATCCCAAAACATGGCGCGCAGATCAGGGTCGAGCTGGTGAACTCACCGCTGCGCGGAACGCTGGGCGCGACGCGCGGCGAGGTGATCGTGTTCCGCGACATCACCGAGCACGAGCAGCGCGAGAGGGACATGCGCACGCTCGCCTATCGCGACACGCTGACCAAGTTGCCCAATCGGTTGTCGTTGCACGAACTGTTGACGCTCGAGCTCGCGCACGCGCGCCGCAACAAGGGATCGCTGGCGGTGTTGTTCCTCGACCTCGACGATTTCAAGCAAGTCAACGACACGCTTGGTCACGCGGCCGGCGACGAATTGTTGCGCAGCACCGCCGCGCGATTGCGCTCCAATCTGCGCGAGACGGACACGGTTGCGCGGCTTGGCGGCGATGAATTCGCGATCGTGCTGCCCGGCGCGGAAGGAGTGCGCGAAGTCGAGCTGGTCGCAGCGAAGCTCTTCGCCGCGCTCGACGAACCCGTGCACTTCGAAGGCCACGAGCTGCACGCGCGCGCCAGCATCGGCGTCGCCATGTTCCCCAAAGACGGTCTCGAAGCCGACGACCTGCTGCGCCGCGCCGACGAGGCCATGTACCGCGCGAAACAGCAAGGTGGCGGAAGGTTGGCGGTGCGCTAGTACCGAGTCAGGTACTTCCCCACCCTACCTTTGGGCCGCGTCCGCGCGCCCGGGCGCGAGAACGCGGCGAAAAAGGTAGGGTGGGGAAGTACCTGACTCCGTACTAATTGCAGATCGTGAACCGCAGTCCATTCGACAACTGCGTGTTCGTCGGCGCAGGGAAGCCCGGGTCGCGGCCCCAGAACTGACAGTTGACCACGGTGCCGGGGGTCGAGAGCGACGCGAGAGGTGATCCACCGAGCAGGCCGCGGGCAAAACTGTTGAAGTCGATGTTGAAGATGCCGCTGCAGTCCGAGCCTGTCGGTGAACCACCGGAATTGAGCGCGGTCGAGCGCTTGATCGGCGCCGCGAGGCACAGCGTCCCGCCCGAGAACGGAGCGCTGGCTCCGCCATTCGTCCCGTAGAGCAAGAGTCCCGGCTTGTTGTTGCGCATGTTGACCGAACGCACCACGAAGCCGCTGGTGGCCGTCGCGCTCGGTGTGCCCACTGCGCCGATGAAAGGCACGCAACCCAAGGCGTTGGTTTTGGCAACGCAGTGGCTGGTGCTCACCGCGCACGAAAGGCGCGCGATCCAACCTTCGACATCACCGGCGGGGTTGAGACCGTAGCCGACGATCACCGAGCCATCCGGAGTGATCGCGCGGGCATCTTGCAACGTCCAGCCGCTGAGGTTGAGACCGTAGTCGTTAGTCAGCACGATGGAGAGTTCGCGCATGCCATGCGTCGCGTCCCAGATGAAGGCACGCGGATTGCCGCCGACAGTCGTGTTGCCGACGACGATCGATCCGTCGAAGTTGCAGGCGATCGCGTTGCCCACGGCCGTGCCTCCAGGCACTGTGCCCAGACCTAGCGGAATATCGTTCTGCCAACGACAGGGCTCGCCCGCCGCATAGTTCGGAGCCGCAGTGGAATTCGCCGCGCCTACCTGCACGTTTCCATCTGCAGAAACTCCGAAGGTCTGACTGTAGTCGGCTCCTCCATTGAGGTCGGGCGGAACATGCAACGTCGTGCCGACCCAATAGCAACCGTGGTACGTGACCCCGCCCGTCCGCACACGTCCGACGATGACGCTTCCATCCGCACTCGCGGCATACGCGCCACTGTCCGAGGCGCTGCCCGGCAGGGGGACCAGCAGGCCCGTGAGCACTCCGTTGTCGATCCGATAGCCGGTGACGATGCTGTATGCCGTGGTCTGATTGTCAGTGCCCCAGCCGCAAATCGTCTGGCCGTTCGCGGAAATTCCTGTGCCCTGCGCACCGCCAGGAAAGCCGGGAACTTGCGGCAGCAAACTCGCGCTGTACGAGGGGCCGTCCCAACGCACGCCGCGGTGCATGGCCGCGTTCCTTCCCGTGCCGACGATGACTGAACCATCGGAGTTGGTGCTGCTCGCATAGGCATCGACGGCGCCGCCGGCAAGGTCGCCGAGCGTCACCAAGATTCCGTTGCGCCAGTAGACAGCCTCAGTGCCCGCCGCTGTTGTGCCGCCGCCGACGACGGTCGTTCCGTCGGCGCTGACGCCGTACGCGAAGCTCTTGAAGATTCCGCCCGTCAGGTCGCCGATGCCCTGAAAGGACTGAGCGGACGCAGCCGGCGCAAGGATCGAGGTCAGCGCGAGCGCGAGTAGCGGACGGGGTTGCATGATGGTTCGGAGCATTGGAGTCGTACCTGCGCGCGGTCGCGGCTGGGAGTGAAGGGGGGCGGTGGTCAAAGGCGCGACCCGGGTGGGGGGAGCCTGGGGCCAAGGGTTGAATCCAGAGGCTCGCGGCGGCGTTACAGGTCCCGTCCGGAATGCTCGCTGGGCGCTAGGGGGCTGCCCGTTCCCGCTATTATCGGGGCATGGAACGCGTGGAGCAGGGTTACGTCACCCAGTCGGCGGACACCGACAGCGCGGCCGATCGCCTGCAGTTCCAGCTCTACGCGAGCTGGAGCCATGAAAAGAAGCTGCAGGTCATGCAGAGCCTGTGGCGCGACGCGCGCGAACTTTCGCTGGCCGGACTGCGCTTGCGATATCCGCTGGCTTCCGAGGAAGAGCTCAACCTGCGCGAGGCCTGTCTTCGCTTGGGAGACGATTTGGCCCGCAGGGTCTACGGTGAGCGCTTCAGCGAGCTCGCTCGATGAGCCAACCGAGCCTGTTGGATGTGGCCCTGATCGTGGCCGCCGAGTTCAAGAAGCTTGGAGTTCCGCATTTGATCGGTGGATCCACGGCCAGCATGCTGCATGGCGAACCTCGGCTGACGAATGACGTCGATTTCGCCGCGGTCATGCAGCCTGTGCACGTTGCGGCTTTCGTCAAGGCCTTGCAGGGGCCGTTCAATGCTGACGAAGTCCTGATCCGCGACGCGATTCGCAGGCACGGGATGTTCAACGTGATCCACATCGACTCTGGCAGCAAGATCGATGTTCACGCCATGGAGCCCGATAAGTTCCAAGCGAGTCAGCTCGGGCGAGCCGTGCAAGTCCAACTGAATCCTCCGAACGAGATGCGCGTGCCTGTCGCATCGGCTGAGGACATTGTGCTGCAGAAGTTGTTGTGGCATCGCAAGGGCGATGGTGCGTCTGTGCACCAGACTCGTGATGTCTTGGGGGTGCTCAAGGCTCAGCGCGAGAGACTGGATCTCGGCTACATGCGTTCATGGGCGCGCGAGCTCGACCTCAGCGAGCTGCTCGAGCGCCTGTTGCGCGAAGCACAGATCGGTGCCCGGTAATTCACCGGCGTTTATTTCACAGCCGATACCCAACGCGGCTCTCGAGCCGCG
>JAYUUV010000028.1:0-3098 GCA_043754695.1 Planctomycetota bacterium | reverse complement strand
CGCGCCGGCTGACCAGTCGACGGTCGCCGGAGTGAACGTGCCTGAGGGGACGTTGGCCGGCGTCAGCGCACCGTTGGGAAGTGCTACGGGTCGCGTCGTACCAGCGGGCATTTTCAGGCGCAGTTTTCCCGCTGCGTCACTCTGCGCTGTCGAGACCGCGAACGAGAAAATGTCCTCATTGCTGATAGCCGTGCCCGGGCCAGTGCGCCAGGCGATGCGTTGATTCGCCACGGGCAAGTGCGTCGTCGCATCGACGATCTGAACTTCGCGCTCGATCGTTTGGATCGCGAGGTCGACTGTCGTCTCTGCGCCGGGAGCTGGCGTCACTCCTTGGGGAGAACTCCAAGCCCAGCCATCCGGCGAAACGTATTCCAAGAACACCTCGTGCCCGGGCTCGAAGCCGGCCAGGGCATAACGACCTTCGAAGGTCACCCCCGATACGGCTCCTCTGTACTGGCCGTTCTCTTCAAACGGATTTTTGCGCACGCGGCCCGCCAAGGCCACAGCGCCGTCAACGCGCACGCAGCCCTTCAGGCGCGCGGGGAAAATCGCGCGCAGGTCGATCTCGACCGGCGAGGGCTCGCCCGCGGCGATCGTGAAACTCCCAAGCCGCGGTCCACCCGCCACCTTGCTGCCGGGCCCGAATTCGTCGTAGATCTCGGAGAACACCTGCAGGCTCGCGTCGATCTGGCCGACCGGGAAGGGGCCGAGTCGGAAGCTGCCGTCCGGATTCAGTTCGCCGGGTGTGGGCGCGACCCTCAGTTCGGGGAAGAAGCCGCTTCCCCCGGTCACGTATACGACTAGCATCGTGTCCGCGAGCGGCGCATTCTCGGGCAACAACAGTCGTCCTGCGAAGAAGCCACAGCTCGGCTGGACGATATCGACTGCGAGCGTATCCGGAACAACGATCGTTCGATCGATCCACAGCCAACGACTCCAGAACGCGCGCATCGTCCAGTCGCCAGGTTGCAAGCCGGAGAATTGGAAGTTGCCGCCAGCGTCCGTTTTCGTCGAACTGTGGACCGGCCGCACTTCGCCATCGCTCGAGGACACGCTCGCTCCCTTGCCGAGCATGTGCCCAGCCAGCGCTCCCGGCGTCAGTTGCACCTCGACATTCGCCAGCGGCGTCGTGCCGTCGTTCGCTAGCACGCGTCCGTGAATCGTGCTCGAGGCACCGAGACTCACCAGGACATTGCGTGTCTCCAAGGCTTGCAGGTTGAGCACCTTGAATTGCTTGGAGCCGTGATCCGCAAGCTTGAGTTCCAGCGAATACGTTCCTGGCCAGATCTCGGACACCAGACCGTTGGCCGGCGGATCGGTATCGGCCGCGACCAGCGGATCGATTCCGCCCGGCGTCGAATCCCCAAAGTGCCGCACGATCAGTTCATACCGTCCCGTGTAGGGAACCTGATTCTCATCGAGGATCGTGAGCTGCAGCGCGGCATTGCCCTTGACAGAGGCCTTGACGACTGCGCCCGGCTGTACGTCTTCCTTGATCCACTCGACTAGGCGCGGGTCCACGATGCGCACGCGGTAGGACCCCGGCGCAAGTCCGTCGACGGTGTAGGTCCCGATACTTTGGGGACGCAGTACGGCTGCCAGTGGTGCGCTGCCGGTCTGTTCGATCAAGACCTGTTCGGGCCGCAGAAAGAAGGGCACGGTGTGCGGATAAGTGACCTTGACCGTGATGCGTCGCTGCAGATCGGGCCCGCGGTAAATCAATTCGACCGGCGTGATCTGGCCCGCGATCACTTGGAAGGACAGCAGTTCAGTCTTCGCCTCGCTCTGATGGTTTGCCGTCAGCGCCACTTTGCGCGGCGCCAGACCGTCGAGTCTGAAGGTCGAAGCCTGGGCGTCAACCACCGCATTGCTCGTTGCCGACTCGCGTCCGAGCAGATGGTCGGGCGGTTCGATGCGCGCGCTCAGGGACCAACCCTGGAAGAGCAGCTCGCCCTGCGCATTGACGACGCGCGCCAACACGGAGCCGCCTGCTTCGAGTTGCACTTGACCCAGATCGCGAATCGTGCCGGCCGCGAGGTCGTCCCAGCGCCACATGGCGCGCGCGCAGTTTTGCGCATCGACTTGTAGCGAAATCCGATAGCCGGTGGGCGCCGCGAATGCCAGTTCGAAACTTCCGTCGGCGGAACTCGTGCTGACCGGTGGCTTCGTCCACGGTACCGATTCGCCCATTCTTGCGAAGCCATAGATTTCCAGCCGCGCGTCGCTCGCCGGACTTCCATCCGCGCGCAAAAGGCGGCCGCGCACGATGGCTTGATCGCTCGGAACATTGGCCTGCGCCGAGCTCGAGCGCGGCTCGGGTTCCGCCTCCGGTTCGGCCAGGGCCAGGGCCTCAATCACATTGGGTGCATTCGCCGAACTCGACGCTGCCGCAGGTTGCGTGGGACTGGCGAGTGCGATCGGTTCGAGCGCCGCAGCCGACTCCGCATTCGTGTAGGAGCGCCACAGGAACCACGCCGGTGTCGCCACCGCGATCGGAACGAGCATTGCGATCATCAAGCCCGCAGACGCGAGACTCGCCACCGGCACGGACGCACCGGTCAGTTCCGCCGCGCGACGCAACACGCGGCCGCGAATCGCCGAGATGTCCACGCGCCAGAGCGTCGCACCGAAGGCCGTGCCGGCCATGCTCGCAGGCAGGAGCTTGCGCAGTTGCTTCATGCCGCGGTGCAGGCGCACGCGCGTGGTGATGTTCGACAATTCGAATTCGCGCGCCAGTTCCGCGGGCGGCGCGCCGTCGAGCAGGTGGCGGCGCACGAGGCCGGCGTAGTTCCGGTCGAGCCGGCTCACCGCGGCCTCCACGGCGCCGGCAATCTCGCTGGACTGCACGTCGGACAGCGGGTCCGCATTGCCCGGCTGGTGCACACGCTCGGGATCTACTTCGCGATTCGAGCGCGCGCGCTGCTTGTGGGCCTGCATCGAGAGGATCCCGAGCAACCACGGCACGAGTGGACGGCGCTCGTCATAACCGGCCGCGCTTTCGATCGCGGCCAGGAAGGTCGCCTGGACCAGGTCCTCAGCATCCGGGGCGGACTTCGCGAGGTGCGCCGCCACCGACGCCAGCTCCGGCGCCGTGCGAT
>JAYUUV010000027.1:0-15058 GCA_043754695.1 Planctomycetota bacterium | reverse complement strand
GACTTTCCGGCGGCGAAATGCAGCGCGTCTCGAAGCTCTACAAGTTCCATGCGATCGATGGGCAGCGCGCTGCGGTGCTCGCCGATGTCAGCTTCGAGGTCGCCGCGGGTGAGTTCGTCTGCATCATGGGCCCCTCGGGTTCGGGCAAGTCGACGCTGCTGCAATTGATGTCGGGGCTCGACGAAGCCGATGGCGGCGCGGTCGAGCTCATGGGCAAGACGCTCAGCGCACTCTCCGACCGCGACCGCACGCTGCTGCGGCGCGAAACCATCGGGCACGTGTTCCAGTTCTTCAATCTGCTGACGAATCTGACTGTCCTGGAGAACGTGGCCTTGCCGCTGGCGATCGCGGGCAAGCGCATCGCCGATCAAGTGGCGCCGGTGGCGGAGCTGCTCGCGCGCTTTCATTTGGAGCACAAGCACAACGCATTCCCGCATCGACTTTCCGGCGGCGAAATGCAGCGCGTCTCGATCGCGCGCGCGCTGGCGGGCGGACAGCCGCTGCTCCTGTGCGACGAGCCGACCGGGAATCTTTCGCAAAAGGCCGGCGCGGAAGTGATGCAACTCTTGCGCGAGATCGTCGACAACGACCGCCGTTCCGTGCTGCTGGTCACGCACAATCCGCGCGACGCCGCGTTCGCCGATAGGGTGCTCTTCCTGGTCGACGGAGCGTTGCACGATGAAGGCGCCCTGCGCGGACCGGGCCTGACCGTCGAGCAGGTGCACCAGGCCCTGAGCGCGCTGCAGATCTGATGGGATTTTCCGCACTTCTCGCGCGCAGAAATCTCTCGCGCAAGTTTTCGCGCACCGTGTTCTCCATCCTGGGGATCGCGGTTGGCGTCGCCACCGTGGTCGGAGTTTTCACACTCGATCACAACACGATCGTCGGGCGATCGAAGCTGGCCGACTCGGGCTGGCAGGCCGAGATCGAAGTCAGCGCCAGTGCCGCCGTCGCGGATCCGTCCTCGGCGCTGGCAAAGGTTCCCGGCGTGACGGCCTACGCCGCCGCGTTCCAGAACGAGGTCGTGCTTTTCGTTCCGGGAACCGAGCGCGCCGCGCGCGCGCACATGGTCGCGATCGAGCCTGAGCACGCCGCCGACATCGGAGCCTTCGCGCTGCAGTCCGGCCGCACGCTGGAGACGGGCAGTCGGGACGCCGGCGTTTTGCTCGGCGACGAGATGGCGCGCGTGCTCAAGGTCAACGTCGGCGACAAACTCTTGCTGGCGCGTCCGCGCATCGAACCGGGCAAGGAATGCGTCGACGGCCAGTGGCTCGACAAGTCTCTGCCGAACGTCAAGCATCCGAATCCCAAGACGCGCGAGTTCACGGTGCGCGGGATTCTCGCGCGCGAAGGCGTCGGCCGGCTCTCGCGCGGCGAGGTTGCCGTCATCGACTATCGATTCGGCCTGCAGCTCTTCGAAGGCGCGCATATCGATACGCGTTACTGGCTCAAGCACGACGCCTCGATCAATCTCGAACGCATCCAATCCGCGCTCGGCCGCGCCTGGTCCTACGACCTGAAGAAGAGCGTGATCATCGGGCAAGCCGCCGACGAGCGCGCCTTCCGCAACGGTGTTCGCTTCGCCGGCCTGTTCGCGATGGTGCTCGGCCTGTACGTGATCTTCCACACGCTCTCGATGGCGTTGATCGAGCGCGTGCGCGAGATCGGCATTTTGCACTCGCTCGGCGCGAGCCGGGCGCAGATCGCGCGCATCTTCCTGATCGAGGCGCTGACGATCGCGTTGCTCGGCGGTGCGCTGGGGCTCGGCTTGGGACTCGTCGGCGCGCGCGCTTGTCTGCGCGTCGGCATCACGACTGTCGGCGCGGGTGAGCACATCAATTTCTTCGAAGTGCCCTGGCCCACGGTGCTCGCGCTGACCTTCGCCGGCGTCGGCATCGCGCTCGCGGGTTCGATCTATCCGCTGGCACGCCTGCGCGGAAAGCGCACGGTCGTTGCACTCGAAGGCCAAGCCCCGCGCGCGCGAGCTGACGACTCCACGAGCGGTTCGCGCGGATTCCGTTCGTTCGCAGTCGCCTTGATCGCCGTGCTGTTGCCGTCCATCTACCTCTGGCTCGTGCCGGTCGTCGGCGAATCGCAGTCCGAACTGGTCGGTATCCTGACGGTCGGCCTGGGCATCCTGGCGCTGTTCGTCAGTCTGCCGATGTTGCTGCCGGGACTGTTGAGCTGGCTGTGTTCGCGGCTTGCGGGCCCCTTCGAACGTTGGTTTCCGCTGGCGGGCAAGCTCGCGGCGCGCGGCATGCGCGATGCGCCGCTGCGCGTGGCGGGCGCCGTGTCCGCGATCGCGCTGGTGACGGCGGCCTACGTCGGCTTGCACGGCATGACGCAGAGTCTCGAGGCAGAAACGCGCACCTGGGGCCAGCAGGCATTCCTCGACAAGGTCTATGTCCGCAACCTGCCGGACGTGGAACTCGCGCCGCTGATCACGCAGCTCGAGCGCTTCCCAGGCGTGCTCGGCGTCGAGCCGAACTCGGCGCGCACGTATGTGCCGTTTCTCTTGATCGGTGTCCAGCCTGCGCAACTTGCCAAGTACGGCCCCGCGCTCAAGGAACCGGCGCTACTCAAGCGCATGGAGTCCGAAAACGGCGTGATTCTCTCGCGCCGTCTTGCGCGCCATCGCGATTACAAAGTCGGCGATTCGATCCACGTCAAGGGCCCGCGCGGCGACGTTGTCTCGCTGCCGGTGATCGCGATCAGCGACGCCTACGGCTATTTCCCGCACCCCGACGAACGCTTGTACGGCATCGTCGACGAGCACTTTCTCGATCGCACCTTTTGCCTGGGGACCGGCATCGTGCGCGACATCGCAGTGCGTCTGGAGCCGGGGACCGATCCGGGAGTCGTCGAAGCGGCTGTGCGCGAACTCTATCCAGACGCGCGCGGCATCAGCTTCGAAGACGGTGCGTATCTGTGGCGCTGGTTCACGACAGACATCGAACGCGACTTCATCCTTTTCGATCTGGTGCTCGCCGGAACGATTCTGCTCGCGGCACTGGGAGTCTTGAACGGGCAATTGCTCGCGGCGCTCGAGCGCGCGAAGGAACTCGGCGTGCTGCGCGCGCTTGGCGCCACGCGTTCGCAGATCGCGGGCATGGTACTGCTTGAGGCGCTGGTGGTCGGCGCGACGGCCGGTCTGCTCGGGCTATGCCTGGGCAGCGCACTGTCGCCGGTGATCGTGCGCGCATTGCGCGTCGTCTCGGGGCTGCCGCTGCCTTACCCCGGACTTTCTTGGCAACACATCGGGGCCGCAGCGGGAGCGATCGTGGTTGCGATCGTCGCCGTGCTCTACCCGCTGCTGCGCATGATTCGCGCACGGCCCGCCGAAGCGGTGCGTTCGGGCTGATCGGGCGACGATGAGGCATAGAACGCGCCTCCTCGGAGGCCGGTAGGCCCTTGCCAGCCCAGAGTGGCCTGGATAGAGTCTGCCGCCCACAAGCGGGGATGTAGCTCAATTGGTTAGAGCGCCGGCCTGTCACGCCGGAGGTTGCGGGTTCAAGTCCCGTCATCCTCGCCACTACTCGGTGCCAGGCACCCTCCCCACCTGTTGGGTCCGCCGGGCGGCGCTGTGAGCGGTTCGGCTCCGTCGAGGTCCAGCGGCAACGGCGCTGTGAGAGAATCGGCGACAACAGGTGGGGAAGGTGCCCGGCACCCGGACTTCACCTACTCCATGCCCCCCGAACTGCCGCCGCCCACGATCGTCCAGGATGCCCGCGGGCTGGCCCGTCTGCTCGAGGACCTTTCGTCCCAGACCGAAATCGCGGTCGACACCGAAGCCGACTCGTTTTTCAACTACCGCGAAAAGGTCTGCCTGATCCAGGTCACGGTCGAGGATCGCGACTACCTGCTCGATCCGCTGGCGGGCTTCGATCTGGCGCCCTTCGGGGCGATTCTGGCCGACCCGAGCAAGGAGAAGATCTTTCACGACGGCGAATACGACGTGCTGATCATGAAGCGGAACTTCGGCTTCCGTTTTCAGAGTCTGTTCGACACGCGCGTCGCCGCCGCGGCGCTGGGCGAAACGCAGCCGGGATTGGCCAGCGTGCTGAAGTCGCGTTTCGACGTCGAACTCGACAAGTCCATGCAGCGCTCGAACTGGAGCGCGCGTCCGCTCAGCCCAAAACAAATCGCCTACGCGCGGCTCGACACACGCTTCCTGATCCCGCTCGCGCGCGCGCAGAAGAAAGAGCTCGAGAGCGCCAAGCGCCGGCGCATCGTCGAAGGCGAATGCCGCAGGCTCGAACAATTGGTGCCCCAGGACAACGCTTTCGAGCCCGATGAGTACACGCGCATCCAAGGCGCGCGATCGTTGACCGGCGAAGCCCTGCAGGCGTTGCGCGAGCTGTTCATCCTGCGCGATCGCCTCGCGCGCGAAAGCGATCTGCCGCCGTTCAAGGTGATCCACAACGATGTACTCGTCGCCCTGGCGACGATGGCCACGTCGCGACCCGGCGAGCGCGGCGATTTCCAGGGCCTTTCGCCGCGCCAAGCGAGTCGTTACGGAGCGGACATCCAGGCTGCGCTGCTGCGCGCGCGGCAGTTGGGCCCGGTCGTGCGCGCGCCGCAACTGCCGTCCAAGGACGGGACCGGGGAACTCGACGACCAGGAATACGAACTGCACGAGCGGCTCAAGGAATGGCGCCGCGGCCGGGCCGTGACCGAGGGCTTCGACGCGAGCCTGGTGCTCAACCGTCACGTCCTTTTGCGCCTGGCGAAGCAGAAACCGCGCAAAGTGCAGGAGCTTGCCAACATCGAGGGGCTGCTCGACTGGCAAGCGGCGGAGATGGGTTCCGAACTGGTCTCGCTGATCGACCGCAGCCTGAAAGAATTTCAGCTCCAGGCGCCGCGCTCGCGCAGGCGCAACAGCTACCGCAGCTGACTCGAGCCTCAAGATTCGGCCCGAGTGGGCTCGATATCTGGGGCGATGCGCGCGTCTGTCTGGCTATTGTTGGGAGTGCCGTTCGTCGCTTTGGGGGCCTGTTCCCCCGCAGGCATCGATGCGCCGCATCCGGCGCACGTTGCTCCGATCGCGCCGCTCAGGGATTGGTCTTCGCTGGCGCTGCGCAGGAGCGACGATGGCGTTCGTCCGAAGCCTGGCGCGCTCGGCACATCGGCCGGCGAAACGAAGGCGCGCAAGAAGTCCGATCCCGTCGCCCCGCGAGCGCGCTCGCTGTACACGCGGCTCTCCAAGGATGCGCTGCTGGTCGTCCACATCGACGACGTCAGTCAGTTGCCCGACCTCTTCGAAGCGAGCGAGTTGGGGCGTCTGTACCGCAAATCCGAACCCAGGGATGCGGCGCAGCAGGTGCGCTCACTCATCGAAGCCGGGTCCGCCGATCTGCGCTCGCGCGTGGCCGAGTTCGACGCGCTCATGGAAATCCTGCCGAGCCTTGAGGGTGAAGCTGCGATCTCCATTTCGGGCGTGACCGCGGAGGCGCTCAGAGCCTCGCCTTCGGCCCGCCCATGGGTCGTCACGGTCGCCTACGCCGCCGGCGACAAGGCTGATCTCATCGCGAAAGCCGCGGCCCCGCTGCTCGCTCGGTTCGCAGCAGCGCGGGAGTGGACGCTGGTGGAAAAAACGGAACCTGCCTGGGGCTGTGAAATCAGCGATGGCACGTTCGTGCTGGATCTCGAGCGCGAAGGCGACGTGTTCGAGTTCAGGTTCGGCGGCCGCGCGGCCGTGGGCCGCGAACTCGCCGCCGCGCGGAAACGTGCCGAGGGCAATTCGTTCTACAACTCCAGGCTTGCGCTGGACGCTGCGAGCGTGGAAGCACTCGGTGCACAGCCACTGCTCGAGGCGCACCTGCAACTCACTTCGCTGTGGGAGGCGCTGCACGCGGACGGCAATCGATCGGATCAGCGCGTCCTGGCGCGCACCGGGATGACGCAGTTTTTCGGCGCATCCCTGGAACTCGGCCGAACCGCGCACGGGCTGGCGGAAGCGCTGACCCTGCATTCGCCCGCCGGAATCGACCTGATCACGCACGCCTTGACCAGTCAGCCGCTGGACCTCGAGCTTGCCCGCGTGCTGCCCGCGCAGCTTTCGAACGCCGGTCTGTACAGCTTTGACGGCGGACGACTGATCGCGGACCTGTGCCTGATGATCCCGAGCGAAGCCCAGGGCGCGTTGATGCGGGAGATCAGCGCGTTCCGGCTCAAGGCGGGCATCGACATCGAGAAGGACCTGCTCGGGCTCTTCGGTCCGACGATCGCCGTCGCGTCCAATAGCTGGCTGGAGGGATTGGACAGCACCGGCAATTTCCCAGCTTTCCTCATCGCCTGTGATCTTCGCGATCCGGACCGGGCCAAGCGCACGCTGGACGCACTGCTGCTGACTTGTGCAGAGAGCGTCCGGGAGCGCGAGCAGATGCTCGAGGGCGTTCGGGTCCGGTCGCTCGATTTTCCGCTGGATGGGATTGGAGCCCAACTCGACCTTCACTGGTGTGTCGTCGGCGGCAGGTTGCTGGCGAGCACCCGTCTCGACCTGATCAGCGAAGCGCTGCACGGCCTGCGCGATCAGGTTGTCGCCCATCCAGGCCTGCGCGCTGCGCTGACGCGGGTCGACTCCAACTGTTTCGCAGTCGGGTTCACCGGCGGCGAGTCCGGCACGCCCGATTCGACCCTCTTCGGCCGCAGGACAAGCGCAGGCCTGGAGTGGACCGCCGGCGACGGCAACGCGCTGCGCAGCACGATGTTGGCGCTGCTCTCCGCCGGCCTTTTCTCGAGTCTGGCCGGCCCGAGCCTGCTGGAGCGGCGCATGGACGACAACGAGCGGGCCGCCAAAGCGAACCTGATCGTCGTCGCCGACGCACAGGCCATGGCCTGCAAGAACGCTGTGCTCGACGAGGATGGCGACGGTCGCGGCGAGTTCCTTTTCCTCCCGGAACTGTGCGCGGCCGAAAATCTGCGCGGCAGCGATGGGCCACTGAGCGATCCCTGGCTCGACAACGGCTTCGAGTGGGTAGCTCCCGGGATCGGATCTGAAGACGGCTACCGCTATCGCATCGACCTTGGCGCCGTGTCGGGCGGCAGCGTGTGCAGCGTCGCGGGATTGGCGTCCGCCAAGGTCGCGATCGACGCCGCCGAAAAAGACTTCGTCGTCTACGCCTGGCCGACGGATGCGGGCAGCGGTTCGCAGGTCTTCGCGTTCGATTCCAAGACCGGCCTCTATTGCTCGAACAACCGCGCCGCGGACCAGCACTATCTGGGTGAGCGGGCTCCCACGGCGGGGGCGCACTGGACCGAGCCGCGTCCCGCGAGCGACGCGCGTCGCCACCTCGGCCGCGACGGCGGCATCTGGCTGCGCTTGCGCGGGCCTTGAACCTTGGTGGAGGCTAGGGGACTCGAACCCCTGGCCTTCGCATTGCGAACGCGACGCTATACCAACTGAGCTAAGCCCCCGAGGGGCGGGGATCCTACCCGCGCGGGGGCAGTGAGGGAAGGGCCCTCGAGGGTCGCCGAGGCAGGGCAGGGCCTAGCGAAGCTCAGCCTTCGGTGCGGCTCGCTCGTACGGCGTCCCGCACCGCCGTTCCGGTGGCGAGGTCGTGCAAGCTCTGCCGCCGGCGCGTCATCGCCGCGGCTGCGAGATAGATACCCAGCCACAGGTTCGAGCCGAGCAGAGTCAACAGGCGCGAACGCTCCAGCGACTTGTGTGGGTCCCAGGGTTCGGGAAAGAGCAGCGCCAGGGCGGCGATGTAGAACGGCACGAACTTGATCGCCGTGCGCAGGGCGATGCGCGCGAACGAGGGAACTTGTCCGGCGCGAGGCCCCTCGAGGCACAGACCGAGCAGGCGCTTGCCGGGCCCCGCGCATCCGGGCAGGGCCTCGAGGGCGGAGAGTCCGATCCATGCGGGCAGCGCGACGGTCAAGCTCCAGGCAAGCCTCGGTCGCTCGAGCATCCACTGAGTCAGACTCGGAAGCTCCAGCCACGGGGCCATCTCCAAGGCGCGAACGCACACTCCGATCAAGGCCGCGAACGCCAGATCGATCGCCGTTGCGAGCGCACGGCGGACCAGGCTGGCGGGTTCGCGGGCGAGATCCCGCGGCGCGAGGCGTGCCCTCGGAGGGTCAGGATCGATGTTCGGCATGTCGGACGCTCGTCGCGCGGGAGTCGCGTCGGCACAGACCGTAGACTCTTCGCCGACTCCCTTCGAAGGACAATACACCGTGCACGACCATTTCTCCTCTCGCGCGACCCTCAAGGTCGGTTCCCGCTCCTATCAGATCCGTCGGCTTGGCGCTCTTTCCGGCAAGGGCGTCGACCTCTCCAGGCTTCCGTTCTCGATTCGGATCCTGCTCGAAAATCTGCTGCGCACCGAAGACGGCGTCAACGTGACCGCCAAGGACATCGAGGCGGTCCTGAACTGGAAAGCGAGCGCCGAACCCGACGCCGAAATCGCTTTCACGCCGGCGCGCGTCTTGATGCAGGACTTCACCGGCGTTCCGGCGGTCGTGGACCTGGCTGCCATGCGCGACGCGATGAAACGCCTCGGCGGCGATCCCGAAAAGGTCAATCCTGGGCAGCCGGTCGAGCTGGTCATCGATCACTCGGTGCAGGTCGACAACTACGGAACGGCGCAGGCGCTGAAAGCGAACACCGAGGTGGAATTTGCGCGCAATCGCGAGCGCTACCTCTTCCTGCGCTGGGGTCAGCAGGCCTTTCAGAATTTCAAAGTCGTTCCGCCGTCGACCGGCATCGTGCACCAGGTCAATCTCGAATACCTGGCGCGCGTCGTGATGACGAAGGAAACGGGGGGAGTCGTCGAAGCCTTCCCCGACACACTGGTCGGCACCGATTCGCACACGACGATGATCAATGGTCTGGGCGTGCTCGGCTGGGGCGTCGGCGGCATCGAAGCGGAAGCGGCGATGCTCGGACAACCTGTATCGATGCTTTTGCCGCAGGTCGTCGGCTTCAAATTGTCGGGCGTGCTGGCCGAAGGCTCGACCGCGACCGATCTCGTGCTGCGCGTGACTGAGTTGTTGCGCAAGAAAGGCGTCGTCGGAAAGTTCGTCGAGTTTTTCGGCCCGGGACTCGCGCACTTGCCGCTGGCCGATCGCGCGACGATCGCCAACATGGCGCCGGAGTACGGCGCGACCTGCGGGATTTTTCCGGTCGATGCCGAGACGATCGCCTATTTGCGCTTCAGCGGCCGCAGCGAGGAAGCGGTGGCGCTGGTCGAGGCCTACATGAAGGAGCAGGGCCTTTTCCACGACGCGAAATCGCCGGAGGCGGTGTACAGCGACACGCTCGCGCTCGATCTGGCGACGGTCGAGCCTTCGCTCGCGGGGCCGAAGCGGCCGCAGGATCGCGTGACGCTCGGTCAGGTCAAGGCGAGCTACGAAGATGCGTTGCGCGTGGCGCTCGCGCCGAAAGCGGCCAAGGGCGCTGGCGCGTCGTCGGCTGCGACCGCTGTCGCTGCGCCGCCGCGCAAGCAGAAGGTCAGCTATCAGAATCAGACCTTCGATCTCGCCGATGGAGCCGTGGTGATCGCCGCGATCACGAGTTGCACGAACACATCGAATCCGTCGGTGATGCTGGCCGCGGGGCTCGTCGCGCAGAAGGCTCACGCGCGCGGGCTGAAATCGAAGCCGTGGGTCAAGACCAGTCTCGCGCCGGGCTCGAAGGTCGTCACCGATTACCTGGCCGCGTCCGGTCTCGACAAACATCTCGAGGCGCTGGGCTTTTTCACGGTCGGTTACGGCTGCACGAGTTGCATCGGCAACTCGGGGCCCTTGCCCGATCCGATCCAGGCCGCGGTCGATTCCGGCGATCTCTTCGTCGCCTCGGTGCTGTCGGGCAACCGCAACTTCGAAGGCCGCGTGCACGCTTCGGTGCGCGCCAACTATCTGGCTTCGCCGCCGCTGGTCGTGGCCTACGCGATCGCCGGCCGCGTCGATTTCGATCCGCGCACGGAAGCGCTGGGCACGGGCTCGGACGGCAAGCCGGTGTTCTTGAAGGATGTCTGGCCGACGCAAAAGGAAGTCCGCGACGCCGTGCAGAATTCGGTCAAGGCCGAGCAGTTCACGCGCAACTATTCGAACGTGTTCCGCGGCGACGAGGCTTGGCGCTCATTGGAAGTGCCCAAGGGTTCGACGTACGCGTGGGATCGCAAATCGACCTACGTGCAGGAGCCGACGTACTTCGAAGGCTTGACGCGCGAACTTGTGCCCTTCGTCGAGATTGAAGGCGCGCGCGTGCTCGCGCTGCTCGGCGACAGTGTCACGACCGACCACATTTCGCCCGCTGGTTCGATCAAGCCGAGCAGTCCGGCGGGCAAATACTTGCTCGCCAACGGCGTCGCGCGCGCGGACTTCAATCAATACGGTGCGCGCCGTGGCAACCATGAAGTCATGGTGCGCGGAACGTTCGCGAACGTGCGCTTGCGCAACAAGTTGCTCGTCGACGTCGAAGGCGGCGAGACGGTGCACCTGCCCAGCGGCGAGCAGATGTCGATCTTCGACGCGTCGGCGCGCTACGCAGAGGACAAGACGGCGCTGATCGTGATCGCGGGCAAGGAGTACGGCTCGGGCAGTTCGCGCGACTGGGCCGCGAAGGGCCCGTACCTGCAGGGCGTGCGCGCCGTGATCGCCGAGAGTTTCGAGCGCATCCACCGCTCCAACCTGGTCGGCATGGGCATCGTGCCGCTGCAATTCAAGGCCGGCGAGAGCGCGGAATCGCTGGGTCTTTCGGGCCGCGAGTACTTCGACATCCTGGGCCTGCTCGAAGCAATCGAGTCCGGCTTCAAGTCCGGCCGCGAGATGCTCGTGCGAGCGAAATCCGAAGCCGGCAGAACCAAGGAATTCAGCGTGCGCGTGCGCATCGACACGCCGCAGGAAATCCAGTACGTCCGCAACGGCGGGATTCTGCAATACGTGTTGCGCAGGTTGCTCGCAGAGACGCGCTGAAACCAAGCAGCGCTCGCCATGGAAAGGCGAATCGAGATTTTCGATACGGTTCCGATGCTGGCGCACGCGGCGGCGACGCACATCGCCGCCTGCGTAGCGCGCGCGATCGAAGCACGCGGCTGGTGTAACATCGCCTTGCCCGGCGGACCGTTTGTGCGGCCGATTTTCACTGAACTCGCGCAGTTTCAGGTGCGCTGGTCGGAGGTGACCTTCTACTTCACCGACGAGCGCTGCGTGCCGATCACGCATCCGGCGTCGAACTATGGCGAAGCGGTCGACAAGTTCGCCAAGAACCCGCGCATCGACCTGCACCAATTTCGGCGCATCGAAGCCGAGTTGCCCGACCGCGAACGTGCGGCGGAAGATTACGAACGAATCCTGCCGGAGAACTTCGACTTCTTGCTCGCCGAGCTCGGTGTCGATGGCCACATCGCCGCGCTCTATCCAGGCTCGCCCGCGCTGGAGGAGACCGAGCGGTTGGTGCTGCCCATCCACGCGCCGACGCGGCCGGTGGAGCGCATCACGTTGACGCCGCCGATGATCACGAATGCGCTCGAAGCGCTGGTTGTCGCCACCGGCCGCGATCGCGCGAAGTGGGTCGCCGACGCGCTCGCGCCCAGCGGCAACCTGCAGGCGAGTCCGGCTCGCTTGTTGCGCAACGCCACCTGGTTTCTGGACCGTGATGCCGCGGCCTCGCTCGAAAGCTGATCCCTTCGCCTCCATGCATCGTCCCGTGCGACGAAACCTTGCGCGGGCCGCGGCGAGCTGCGATCGTCTTCGACTCATGAATGCGTTCTTCGGATGCGTGGCCATCGGCCTTTTCTCGCTCCCGCTTTGCGCTCAGCAGGGCGATGTCGCCGGTGAAGCGCAACCGCCGCTGCCCGCCGGCCTCGTGATTCCGCCGGCGACGCCGCTGTCGTGGGAGGAAGAGCTGCGCACGTTCGAAGTTCCGCCCGGATTCGCGATCGAACTCGTCGCTGCCGAGCCGCTGATCCACGATCCGGTGGCGATGACCTTCGGAATCGACGGCCGTCTGTGGGTGGTCGAGATGCGCGGTTACATGAACGATCTCGCCGGAACGGGCGAAGCGGATCCGGTCGGCACGATCGCGGTGCTCAAGGACACGGACGGCGACGGACGCATGGACGAGCGCGTCGAATTCGCCGACAAGCTGGTCCTGCCGCGCGCGATCGTCTTGACGCGCGACGGCGCGCTGGTGATCTCGCCGCCGGAATTGCTGTTCCTCAAGGATACCGACGACGACGGCATCGCCGACGAACGCACGGTCGTCGATCGCGGGCTGGGCGGCATCGCGAGCCCGGAGCACGCGATCAACGGACTCTTGCCGACGATCGACAACGCCTTTGCTTGCGCAAACGTGCCCTGGCGCTACGTCTGGCGCGACAAGCGCTTCCAGCGCGAAGCGAGCGCGGGCGGCGGGCAGTGGGGGATTACGCAGGACGATCGCGGCCGACTGTATTTCAACGACAACTCAGATCCTCTGCGCGGCGATCGCATCGCGGCGCGCTACGGGGCGCGCAATCCGAATTCGACGCTCTTGGGCGGCGTGAACGAGCGCATCGCCGCCGACCTCGGCGTCAAACCGCGGCGCGTGACGCCGGGCGTGAATCGCGGTTATCGCGCGAATTTCCTGCTCGACGGCAAGCTCGCGCAGGCCACCGGAACCTGCGCGCCATTGATTTTTCGCGGCGGCACTTTTCCAAGGCCCTACGACAAAGGCGCATTCGTCTGCGAGCCGACGGCCAATCTCGTGCTCGCTTACGCGCTCGCGGAGCAGGAGGGGAAGGTCAGCGCGACTGCGATTCGCCACGGCGACGGCGCAATCGACTTCTTGACCTCGAGCGACGAACGCTTTCGGCCGGTGAATCTCTGCGACGGGCCCGACGGCGCGCTGTACGTCGCCGACATGTACCGCGGTCTGATCCAGCACCGCCTTTTCGTCACCAGCTTCCTGCGCAAGCAGGTCGAAGCGCGCGGGCTCGAGAAGCCGATCGGCTTTGGCCGCATCTGGCGCGTGCGCAACACGAACACGCCAAAGGTCGCCGCGCCTGATCTCGCCGAGGCGACGTGGGTCGATCTGGCGCACGCGCTGGAACAAGACAACGGCTGGATCCGCGACCGTGTGCAGCAAATTTTCGTCGAAGAAGGCGCGGAGGAGAGCAAGGCCCATGCGGCGCTGCGCGATCTGCTGGCAAACAGCAAGCTCCCGCTGGCGCGAATGCACGCGATCTGGGCGCTTGCCGGCATGCGCGGAGTGAAACCGGAATTGTCGCAGGCCCTGCTCGCCGATCCCGATGAGCGTGTGCGCGAAGCCGCGGTTCGCACCAGCGAACTTTTTGTCGGCAGCGACGCGAAAATGCTGGCGCAGTGGCTCACGCTGGCGCGCGGCGACACGGCGCTCGTGCGCACGCAGGTGCTTTTCTCGCTCGGCGAAGTTCACACCGATGGCGCGGAGCGCGCGTTGCTCGATTTGATGATCGAGAACTGCGCCGACAAGTCCGAGCAGACGCAGGTGTTGTCGAGCCTGGCAAAACGCGAGGTTTTTTTCCTCGAGCGTTTGCTCGACAGCACGTCTTTCGAGCAGCAGCGCGACGGCCGAGCGGATTTCGTGCGCCTGATCACGGCGACGATCGCACGCGAGGGCAATCACGGCAGTATCGCGCGTGTCCTGGAATTCATCGTCGAGGGCCGCCGCATCACCTGGCAGCGCGAGGCCTTGGTCAGCGGAGTGCTCGAAGGCCGTTCGGCTCCTAGCGCGGGCCACCCCGCCGCGATTCACCTGGTCGAAGAGCCGCGCGCATTTCGGGAGCTTGCCCGACTCGCCGATCAGGTTTCGCCGTCGAGTGGCGCGCCGCTCTTGCAACTCGTGAGCTCGCTCTCTTGGCCGGGACACCCGCTGGCAGGCGAAGTTCCCGTGCGCCCCCTCGATGAAAAGGAAATGATCGCCTTTGAACGCGGTCGAGCGTACTTCGCGGCCGTCTGCGCGGGCTGCCACCAAAGCAGCGGCCAAGGGCAGGTCGGCATGGCTCCGCCGTTGCGCGGATCGGAGTGGGTGCTCGGCGATCCGGCGACCATCGCGCGCTTCCTGCTCGCAGGGCTTTCCGGTCCGATCACGGTGCGCGGACAGGAATGGAATCTCGAGATGCCGGCTGCCGCAGCGTCGGACGAGGACATTGCCGGAGCATTGACCTACATTCGGCGCGAATGGGGGCACTCCGCCGATCCCGTGACGACAGCGCAAGTGCGCGCGATTCGCGAGCAATTGAAAGGCCGCAAGCAGCCGTTCAGCGCGAGCGAAGCGAAAGCGCTCGCGGACAAGTGAAGCTGGCGACGGAGAGCATGGATGCGCCGTTGATGAGTTCAGGGGCCATGCGATCCTCAAGCGCACGGCACACGCCGCAATTGTGGATCGGTCTGCTGCTCGTCGCGCTGATTTGGCCGCTCAACTGGGGCCTCGCGGGGTTGCGCACGCAGTGGTTGTTCTTTCCGTTGTGGCTGGGCTACACGCTGGCGGTCGATGGCTTGTGCGTGCGGCGCAGCGGGACGAGCGCGTTGACGCGTTCAGCGCAGGGCTTTGTTCTGCAGTTCGTCCTTTCGGCTCCGGGATGGTGGTTGTTCGAGTTGATCAACTTGCGGCTGGGGAATTGGGAGTACGTTGGCCGCGAGCATTTCAGCGATCTGGAGTACGCGCTGTATTGCAGCCTGAGTTTCTCGACGGTGTTGCCCGCGATCCTGGGGACGGCGGAACTGGTGTTGACGACTGGATTCGTGCAGCGCGCGGCGCGCGGGCCCAAGTTGACCCGCAGTGCGCGACTCCCGACGGTCTGCGCGTTGATCGGCCTGTCGATGCTCGCTGCGCTGCTCGCCTGGCCGCAGGTGTTCTATCTGTTCTGCTGGACGAGCCTGGTGTTCCTGTTCGAAGCGCTGGCCGTGTGGCGCGGACGCACAGGAATGTCCGCGGACTTGCAGCGCGGCGATTGGCGCGTCTGGTGGGCGCTGTGGATCGGCGGACTCGTCTGCGGCTTCTTTTGGGAGCTGTGGAACTTCTGGTCGTATCCGAAATGGATCTACCACGTGCCCGGCGCGGATTTTTTGCGGGTTTTCGAGATGCCGA
>JAYUUV010000026.1:0-13153 GCA_043754695.1 Planctomycetota bacterium | reverse complement strand
GTTCGGAGTGGAGCCTGACTCCGTACGGAACCTTGTAACGTTGGGGGCGCTCGCTGGGAGTCAGGGGGCCATGAAGAACCACGACCTCGAAGTACTCTTCCTGCGATTCAGAGACGGCGGCGACATGCTCGCGCTGGCCAAGGTCTTCGATCATGCGGCCCCGCAGTTGATGCCGGTCGCCGCCCATCTCGCGGCACGGCGCGACGAAGCCGACGACTTGATCCAGGCGACGTTCCTGACCGCGATCGAGCGCGCGAATAGCTATGAACGCGATCGGCCCGTCTTGCCGTGGCTGCTTGGGATCCTAGCGCTGCACGCGCGCAAGTTGCGCGAGAAGCAAGGTCGACTGCTCGACCTCGAACGCGTGCACCAACGTGAGGAATCCGGCCCCGAGCAATTGGCCGCGGCGGGCGAAGTGCGACAGGCGGTCGATGCAGCGGTGCGTGAGTTGCCCATCGCCTACGCCGGAATCGTGCGCCGTCATCTGGTCGAGGGACTCGAGCCAAGGGAACTCGCAAGCGAACTTGGAGTTTCCAGCGGAGCCGCACGCGTGCGCCTGCACCGCGGCCTGAAATTGTTGCGTCGCGCGCTGCCCGCGGCATTCTCGACGGGCGGTTATGCAGCGACGACGTCGCGCGGCATCGACTCGATCCGCGAGGCGGTCATGGAGCGCGCGTCGTTGCTGACGGGTTCACCGATTCCCGCGGCGGGCTTCGCGCCGTGGGGAGTACTCCTGGCCTTTATCGCGCCGCTGATCCTTGCCTTGCCCGCGTGGATGGTGTGGCGCACTCACGGGGCGACGGAGCCGATGGAAGCCGCGCTCACGATGGCACCCGAATCTATCGCAACCGAGGTTGCGCCAACGAGCGCGGCGGAATCGATCGAGGCGCTCGCGCGCGTCGAAGCCGAGAGTAGCGCGAACAACGAATCGTCGCCCACTCCTCCGTCGGCCATGCTTGGCGATGCGATCGTGCGCGGACGCGTGCTGCTTCCTGACGGAAGCCCCGCTGTTGGAGCCAGCGTGAGTTTCACTGGCGCCGTGGCCAGCGAAGCGCGAACGCACCAAGTCGGTCTGCCGACGAACTGGAGCGATCCACAACCCCAGGTTGCGGATGCCGATGGCCGTTTCGAGTTCAGTTTCGATCCGCCGTTGGCCTACCAGTTCTTCCTGAAGATCGACCAGGCGGCCACAGCCAGGGCAGCGTGGCATTGGTTCACACTGCTGCCCGGCAGCAGGTTGGATCTCGGCGATGTCGCGCTGGAGCCGGCCGCGACCATTGTCGCACGCATCGTCGACGCGAATTCCAATTCTCTCTGCTCTGGCTGGACCCTGCGCGCGGACGTGCCGGCGCCCACGACCGGGCAGGGTCGCCAACCGACCTGGTGTCATGCGAAGTGCGCAGAGGCGAGCTCCGAGATCGTATTGACGCGCGTGCCCGCACGGCGGGTGAAGCTCGAAGCGGAGGCGGACAGCGGCGCGCAGGCCGAGCCGACGATCGTCGATCTCGTCGCGAACGAGATCAGGCACGTCGAACTTCGCTATACGGGCCCGGACCTTTCGCGACGCATCACGGTGATGACTTCGACGTCACCCTTCTTCATGTTCGATGAGAGTCTGTTTCACGTCAGCGCCTCGAACGGGAGCACGACGGCGTTGGACGCAACCTTCAACCAAGAGGGGTTGAGCGCCCACGTCATCGACGGTTGCGAACCTGGTTTCTACGACGTCACCGTGAGCGATCCGCGCTTCGTGACCTGGACGAAGACGAACGTACAGCCGGGCGAGATCGTGCAAGCGAAACTCGTCGGCAATGCGTCGCTGCGAATGCATCCAACGAACGCGGACGGAACGCCCTATCTGGGGCGCTATGCCTTGCGCGGCAAATTCCTCGCCGAGAGTCCTTCGTCGCCGAGATCGCCTAACGAATTCGTGCTCGTCAAGCCCGGCGTGGACCCGCCCGCGGGCAATCTCATCAGCGGCGTGATCCCGGCGAGCTTTGCGCTTACGCTCGAAATCTCTGGGGAACCTGCGCAAAACATCGCTGTGCTGGCCCTGGCGCCGAACGAAGTGCGCGACGTGACCTGCTCGCTCGAAACCGGACTCACGCTGCGCGGACGCGTGCTCGCGTCCAATGGATCGACGCCGCTGTGCGCAGTCGATGTCCAGCTCACGCGCGGCGATCGGGCGGGGCACACCCTCGCGGCCGACACTTTTTTCAGTACGCTCTCCGGAGAGGTGCCGCGCGTCGACCAGCGCGTCGCCACGGACGAACACGGAGAGTTCAGCTTTGGCGGGCTCACGGCTGAACGCTGGACGTTGCGCGCAAGCTGGGGCAAGTACCTGCGCGTCGATCAGACGCTTTCACTCGACGCTGAATCCCAGGCGATCGTCCTGCAGCAGCCTGCGCATGGCTTCCTCATGGGTCGGCTGCTGTTCCCCTCCGGTGCGCCGATCGATGACGCGCAGTTGCAATTGAGGTTTGCGAGCCACGACCAAGACCAACCGCCCATGGGCTCGGGCCGCGCAGGGACCGAACTGCAGTCGGACGGTTCGTTCGATTTCGGAGCGCTGCCTGTCGGTCCAGTGCGAATGGAGCTTCTGGTTTCCACAGTCGTGCTGACGGGCGAAGGCATGGAATCCAGCGCCTCCACGGTCGGTCCCGTACACACGATCGAAATCCAGGACGGCGAGACCACCGCCACCATCATGGACGTTCGCAGCACGTTCCCCGGCCGCCTGCGCGAACGTGTGATGATTGACGATCTCCTGGCCAGTGAAGGCTCGGTGATTTGGAGCGCCGAAGGCGCCGCGCCTCCCAGGCAAGGCAGCTTGAAAGTCAGTCTCGATGGAATCGTGCTCCTGGGTTCCCTCCCACCGGGCGCAGTGAGCATCACCTTCGTGTCCAAAGACAAGACCTGGGCCTGGTTCGTTCCACAGACGATCGCGATAGCGCCCGGCCAAGAAGTCGCGCAAGAACTTCAGCTGCACACGACCCCGCGCGATTTGCGTTGCGTCGATGTCTCAGGCGGAGCGGTGCTCGCCAACGTCGAGATCGAATGGCGCACCGGGCTCGGCGGCAAGGAGCTGAGCGCCAAGGCTCGCACGGATGCCGCCGGACTGTTGCATCTGCGCATGCCCGATCAAAACGTCGAGATCCGCTGCGTCGGTGACAGCGGAGCGTTCACGACGATTGCCTGGTGCGCGGGCAACGGGCCATTGACGGTCGCCTTGCGGCGCGCCCCGTAGCCGGGTCTAACGACTACGCTGCGCGGCGCGCTTCGCAACGGGTTTCTTGCCGGCATTCTCCGCGCTGCGCAGCCTCACGATTTTGCGGACGAGCGCCGTTGGCAAGGGAGTGTCCACGGGAAAACGGATCGTGCCCTTGCTGGTGGCGTACTTCGCGAGCTCCTCCACGAGCGCCTCGACCGGGTGGGCGCCGGGGTAGAACGCGCAGTGCTTCGCAGCGGCGCCGAAGGACACGAGCAAACGTCCATTCAGCCGAAAACCGGGGATCCGATAACTGATGCACTCCTCGACCTTCGGCGCAGCGGCTTGGATGTCCTTGCGCAGCTGCTCGAGCGTCGCGCGCTTTTCCGGGCTCAGCCGCGACAGGTACTCGTCGATGCCTTTCGGTGAAGCGGCCATGAATCGTGCTCCTCGCTCGCCAGTGTCGACTACGCCTCGAGCCAGCGCCGCCAGGGCTCGATCGAATAGGGCCGGCCCAGGAAATCGCTGACCATGTCCGCGGCGTCCTTCGCTCCGCCGGGCGCGAGAATCTTCTGGCGATACTCCGCGGCCACTTGGCGATCCATCGGGTTCGCGGCGAAGCGGCTGTGCAGGTCCTTGGCGATCACCAGCGACCACATGTACGTGTAATAGATCGCCGAGTAGCCGTGCAGGTGGCCGAAGGAGCACTGGAAGTGCGTGCCCTCTTCATAAGGAAAGGGCAACAGCGCGCGCTTGAGTTCGACGAGCCGTGCCGTCGTGTCCAGGCCGCGCGGATCGACTTCGTGATAGGCGAGCGCAAGCCGCGCGTAGAACATCTGCTGCGCGACCTGCATGCCCTTGCCGTATTCCTCGGCCGCGCGCATGCGGCGCGAGAGGTCGGCGGGCAGAACTTCGCCGGTCTCATGGTGCTTCGCGAAACGCGCGAGCACCTTCGGGTCCCAGGCCCACTCTTCGTAGAGCTGACTGGGGACCTCGACAAAGTCCCATTCGGTCGCGATGCCTGAAAACGTCAGGTGGCGATTGCGGCCGGCGAACAGGTGGTGCAGCAGGTGGCCGAATTCGTGGAACAACGTCGTGACCTCGCGATGCTGCAGCAGCGCGGGATCCGACTCGCTCGGCTCGCTGAAATTGCAGACCAGGCAGGCTTCGGGCAAGACTTCGCCGGCGAGTCCGGAGCGCAAGGGGAACATCGCCGCGTGTTTGTACTTGTCGGCACGCGGATGCATGTCGAGCCAAAAACGCGCGCTCCTCATGCCGTTCACGTCGTACACGTCGTAACACTCGACCGACGGATGCCAGCGCGGCTCGCCCTGGTTCTTCTCGAAGCGCACGGAGTACAGCTCGGCGGAAATCTCGAGCACGCCGCGCTTGACGTTCGCGAACGGGAAGTACGGCCGCACCGATTGCGAATCGAAGGAAAGGCGCTCGGCCTTGACACGCTCGATCCAATAGGCGCGCTCCCAGTCATGGATCTGCGTGGCGCCAGGTTCGACACGGCGCTTTTCGTTCAACAGCGCTTCGAGTTCGCGGCCTAGTTCGACGCGCGCTTCCACGGCGATGCGCTCGACGAAATCGCGCGCGGCTGTGGCGCTCTTCACCATCTTGTCCTCGGTGATGTAGTCGGCGTACGACGCATAACCAAGCAGCGTGGCCAGTTCGTGGCGCAGTTCCAGGAGCTTCGAGAGCGTGGCGACGTTGGCCGGGTACCCGCGGTTTGAGTACTCGCGATACAGCGCGCGCCGCGCCGCGCCGTCTTTGGCGTAACACAGGAACGGCACGATATCGGGCGGATCTGTGCTGACGGTGACGCCACCTTCCGCATCGAGCGGATGGGACGCGATCCAATCCGCGGGCAGACCGTCCAAGGCGCTGATTCCCTGGGGGAAACGCACGCGCCGCAGGTCGCTGACGATCGCGAGGTCGAAGCGCTGGCCGGTCTTGACCAGCTCGTCGGACAAGGCCTGGATGCGCAAGCGCGTGGGCTCGTCGCGGTCGACACCGCTGCGCTTGTAGTCGCGCAGGCCGTGTCGCACGGCGCGCCTGTCGGCACCCGCCAGACCGTTGTCGGGGATCTGCGCGAGTCGCTCATAGACACCGCGATCCAAGGACAGCTCGGTTTCGAACGACGAAAATTCTTGCTCCAGATCCATCGCCGCCGCGCGCATCGCCGGGTCAGGATGCACCTGCGCGAAGAGGCCGGCCCAGCCGCGCTCGCCATCCAGCGGCGCGCGCAGGCGATCGAAGGCCAGGGCCGCGGAGGCCGGATCGCATTCGCGCGCGAGCGACACGAACGCAGTCCTGTTCGTTCGCGCGGATGCGATCGACGCACGGCCCGCTTCGAGCCATTGCTGCGTGCTCATGAACGCCGGGCGTGTTGCTGCGCGTACTCGAGCAGGCGATCGAACTGGGCGTGGAAGTCGTGGGTGCCACCGCCGATCGGCGACTTGAAGTAGCTCGCAGTATGCGTCATCTCGCCGACTTCACCGCGCTGCGCCGAAAAATCAGTCAACCGCGCCAGGTCGATCACGAGCGGCGCCGCCAGCGAAGAATCGGAGCCGGTCCAGGTGAACGAGAGCGTCATGCGCGTGCGCAAAAAACCCTCGAAGTGAATCAGATCGAAGGCCGTCTTCCAGTCGTCGAGCGAGGGCACGTAGTCGATGCCGACGTGCGTGTGCACGTCTTCGTCGGCAAGGATCGAGCGCAAGGCGTCGTTCTTGTTGCGCAGCTTCGCTTCCTTGTGCATCGGATCGGCGAGCACTTCGCCGTCGCGATTGCCGAGCATGTTGTAACCCTGCCAGGTGCGCACCTTGAGCGCGCGCGCCACGAACATCGGCGCCAGCACGGTCTTGAGCAACGTTTCGCCGGTCTTGCCGTCGCTGCCGCAGTGCGGCACGCCGCGCGCGCGCGCCAGTTCGCGCAGCGCGGGAATCGCGCTGCCCGGACTGGGCGTGAAATTCACGTAGGGATGGCCATTGGCGAGCGCGGCGTACGCGTACAGAGACGAGGCGGGCTGCGAAACCCCTTCATCGAGCGACTTCTCGAAGGCCGCCAGCGTGCGCCACGATTCGTGCGCCGGACGGTAGGCCTCGGTGCTCGCCAGGTGCACGACGATCACGCGCTCGAGTGCTTCGTCGCGCGCGAAGTTGGCCAAGTCGGCCGCGACGTGCGCGATTTTTTCGCGCGGCGAGAGCCCGCCAAGGCGCGCGCTTTCGGGATCGAGATTCGCGAAGCCCACGTCGGCGTCGTCGAGCAGGCCCGGCCGCAGCCGCGCCTCAAAGGCGCTGGCATGTTTGGCCGCGAGTGCGACCAGGTCCTGGCTGAGGATGTTGCTCTGCACGAGCTCGCCAGCGGACTCAGTCATCGGCCGTCGGCAAACGTCGTGGCCGCCGAGCACGAGTTCGTCGTAGCCCAAGAGCGGCAGCGCGCTGAACGGCGGAACGGCCGTGGCAAGTCCGATCGGCTCGAGCCAGCCCTCGCGCAGTCCGGCGAGGCCGTAGACCACACAAGTTGACACCGAGCCGCGTCCGCCGATCAACCACAGGCCGACGCGGCGCTGGGTCCGAGGTTTGGGTTGTTGGGGCAAGCTCTACTATTGTCCGTGCGGGTGGAGATCGATCCGCGCGCCGAGGACTAGTGTTGCCCCGGGCGAGCGGCGAGCGCACGACGCCAGCCTTGCACGACTGGATCGTAGCGCTCGGGCCACCAACGTCCGGCAATCGTCCCGGCTTCACCTTTGGAGTCCGCTTGGGGCTCTTCGGTTGCCTGGCGCGCACCGTCCGCAGTGGCAGTCGATCGATTCGAGCCGACCATTGTGCGGTCCCGCGAGCCGTTGGTCAGTAGGGACTTGTCCCCATCCGCCCCAGTTCCGGCGCCAGGCTCGGTTCCAGGGGCTGCAAGGGCGCCGCCGGACGGGCTTTCGAGCCCAGGATCCCTGGCCGGTACTGGCTTCGGTGATTGGGCTAGCTTGGAGCGCAAATCCGCAAGTTCCCGGCCCAGTTCCCGCGCCAATTCTCTGCCTGAGCGGTCGCTCCCGGCCTCCGCCCGGGCCTGCTCGAGCTGTGCGGCGGCGGCGGCGAGCTCGGCGACGACCTGCGCCCCAAGCTGCGGATCGTTCGTGGCCGCGGAACGCTGTTCGCGAGCGCGCGCCAGGGCGGAGCGCGCCCGAGCCATGGCCTGCGAACCCGCTGAAGCTGCGAGTGCGGTCGGGTCAGCGACGGCGACAGATCGCGCAGGCGCTTCCAGCACCATGGCTACAAGCGCGAGCGCTATGGCCGGCGGTGCCAGCCAGATCCAACCGGGGCCCGGCAGAGCGCGCGAAAGGCTGCGATCGTCGAGCGCGTGCAGCACTCGCCGTTCGAGCCACCGCGCGGCGGCGCCACGCTCGCCACGGACGCAGGATTCAAAGGCCGTCGAAAGCGCGCCTTGGCACTCCAGCCGAGCATCGAGCTGCGTGGCCAACTCGAGGTCGGTTTTCTTGGCGCGCTCGACCCACCACGTGGCGGCCATCGCCAGGCCCGACAGCGCGCTGCAGGCGCTGAGCGCAAAAAGATCCCTGGACGCGAAGTCGCGCGAAGTCGTGGACAGCAGCGCTGCGGCCGCGGCGATCAGGGCCGCGGCGAGACCCAGTGAAGCGCTCTCCAAAGCCGAGCGCAGGTTGCGCCGGCGACGTGCGCTGGCGACGAATTCGACGATCGTAAGCGCGGACTCGCGCGCTGAGCCTGCACGCGGGTTCTCCAGTGGAGTTCCTTCGACCGCCGCCCCCATCAACGTCCGTCCTTGACCGGAACCGGCTTGTTTTCGCCGGGTGCAGCGCTGCGACGTGCGTCGCGCGCCGCCGGATCGACTTGCGGCAAGCCTTCAGCCAGCGCGGCCGGAATGCTGCCAAGCTTGCCGCGCGAGAAAAACAGCGCGACTTGCGTGCCGCGCTGCGGAATCAACCAGGCGTTCGGCAACCAGATCGTCTGCTCGACACATTCAGGCAGCGCGGCAGTGAGCAGCGTGTAGCCCTCGGAGAAGTAGGCGATGTTGATCAGATTTTGATAAACGTCGGCGGCAAACGTCTCCAGGGCCAGCGTGCTCGATGAACTCTTGGCCGCGGAGTCCTTGTCTTTCCTGCGCGGATCCGGAGGCAGCATGCGCGATCCGAGATAGACCCACTTGTGGCGCTGCATACTCGCGCCGGTCAAGAGATTGCGCAGCAGATCGTCGACGCGGAAACAGAAGAGTTCGTCCTTCTGACGCCAGGCGACATAGAGTTCGAGTCCGTCGCCCTCCGGCAGCGTGACCTCATAGGGCGCAATGCCTTGGCGCATCTCCTCCTCGGTCGGCCGCGGATCACGCGGATGCCAGCTCGCGTTGCGGCCGGAATGCAGTCCGAGCGAAAGCAGCGCTGTATTGATCACACTGGCGGGCACCGCTGTGCTGAACATGCTTTCGTGGACGGCACCCCCGGGTCCGACCAGCAGGTACTCCAGGAGTTCGTCGCGCACTTCGATGCGCACGGGAATCCACAGCGCGCCCGCACTCGGATCGAGATGCACGTCTTGCTGTTTCAGCGCTTCGACGAGCTTGGCCAGCGCCGGATCCTGCGCTCCATTTTGCGCGGGAAGAGCTTGTGGCCGCGAGTCAGCGCTCGGGCTGAGCAGCATGGCCGCCAGCAGTGCGACCAGTCCGGACGAAACAAGACGCGCAAGGCCGGTTTGCGGGCGCATGTCGTTGAACATAGAAGCAGTGTAGTTCAGTGGCCGTGCACGGCCCAACCCGGGACCAACACCTTGACCCCAACGTAACAGCCGCTCGACGGTTCATGGCCCGCACAAGTCTCTGAAGTGCGGCCCTCGGCCGGGCTAGACTGGCGCGGTGGCGAGGAGTGGTGTCTATCTCAAGCGAGCGGCGCTCGCCCTGGCCTCGCTGATCGTGCTGGACGTGGTTTCGAGCCTGACCTGGCTGCGCGCAGGCCGCGTCGGCAAGCGGCCTCTGCCGCCCTTTGGAGTCGAACTCGACGCGCCCCAACTCGCGGTGCTTTCGCGACTGGAATCCGGTGCAGTCAACCCCGCTACGGTCATCGCCTGGGAGCGCGAGTTGGGCTGGTGCGTTCGTCCGCTCGCCGAACATCCCAGCCGCAGAATCCACGTCAATGCGCGCGGACTGCGCGGCGTGCGCGACTACGACGAACGACCCGCGGCAGGAATGCTGCGCCTGGCCTGCTTCGGCGACTCATTCACATTCGGCGACGAGGTCGACGACGACTTGACCTTCGAGGCCTTCCTCGAACGCATCGCGCCCTCGGTCGAGGCCCTGAATTTTGGCGTCCCCGCCTACGGCACGGACCAGGCCTTGCTGCGCCTGCAACGCGAGGGTGTCGCCGGGGCGCGCGTGGCCGTGATTGGCTTGTTGCTCGAGAACATTGGCCGCAACGTCAATCGTTTCCGGCCGCTTTGGACGGCGCGGACAGAGTCGCCCATGGCCAAGCCGCGCTTCGTCTTGGAGGACGCGGACCTGAAGTTGATTCCGCAGCCCTACGCGACGAGCCAAGAGTTCGCGCTGGCCGTGCGTTCGGGCGCGGTGCTGGGCGAGCTGTCGGAGCACGAGTACTGGCGCGATCGACCCGCGGTTTGGACGGGCAAGTACAGTTCGCTCGGTCGCCTCGCCGCGGGCTGGTTTGCCTATCGCGAGCGCGATCCCAAGCGCCTGTGGCTGGACAAGGACGGCGAGCCGCGCCGCGTGACGATGGCGTTGATCGAAGCGTTCCGCGCCCAGGCTCGCGCGGCCGGCGCGAAGGAAGTGCTCGTGCTGATCCTGCCGATGCGCGAAGAGCTCGACGAATATCGAAAGACCGGACAGGAATATTGGAGCGAGGCTCTGGCCGATTTCGCCGCGCGCGGCATCGAGTGCCTCGACCTTGCGCCGGCGCTCGCGGCCGAAGACGCGCGCTGCGAGCAGGATCCCGCGCACCCGACCCTGTACGTGGCAGCGCATTTTTCGAGCGTGGGCAATCAGGTCATCGCGCTCGAGATCGAAAAGTGGCTGGTCGCGAACCATTTGCTGCTGCAGCGCGCGGGAGTGCGCTGACTGTCGGAATCGAAGCAGGCTCGATTCGCCGGGGAGCGATCCAAAGGCGCGGAAACGGCGCGACCCGCCGAAGGGATGAACCTTCGACGGGCCGCAAGATCGTTCCGTGAGGACGGGTCCGAAGACCCATCCTCTGAATCCACTTGCCTCAGGAACCGATCAGGAACTCGAGTGCATCCGACAGCGTCGCGTTGTTCGGAGCGGGGAAGCCTTGGTCGCGGCCCCAGGCTTGCACGTTCACGACCGTTCCCGGCGTGACCAGGTACGGCGCCGGAGTTCCACCGAGCGCACCGACGGCGAACGCGTTGAAGTCCAGCGAGTAGACACCGGAGCAATCATTCGGCGGAGGATTGCCGCCGGAGTTGATCGGAACCGAGCGCTTCAGCGGAACATTGACGCAGCGCAGTCCGCCGACGAAGGGCACCGCGGCCTGACCCTGGTTGGAGTACAGGTAGAGACCGGGCTTGTTGTTGATCACGTTGCTGGCCGTGACCGTGAAGCCGGAGCCCGACGTGGCGCTCGAAACTCCACTAGCAGCGATCGTCGGCGTGCAACCGAGCGAGTTGACCTTGGCAACGCAATAGACGACCGGGCAGGGGCCGGCGGGCGTGAACCCGAAGGCTTCGGACGCAGTCCAATCGGAAAGCCAGGTGCGGCAGGAGGGGCTGGATTCGAACGCGCCGCGGTAGTTGGCCGGCGTGAAGAAACCGTCGTTCGGGGCCGACGCGGCGCTGGCAATTGCATCCTTGGCCGCGCGCGGATCCAGGGAAATCACGGGCAACATCGTCTTGCCGCCGCGGACCACGGCCGGGCCGCGCGTGATCGACTTGACCGGTGCGTCGACCGCGGCGAAGCCGGGCGTCAGCACGTTGTTGTTGCCCACTGCAAACACGCCGACCGTGTTGGCTTGCGTGTACGCGGAGGCAAACTGGTTGCGGAAGAACACGCTGTCGGTGATCTCGGCGAGCTTGCCCGAGCTTTGGACGGGGTAGTTGATCGCGTAGGTCCCGCTCGTGAAATCGCTGGGGCTCGCCGGAACCGCATTGTAGGCGGTGGTCCAGGTGTTCGCCCACGAGAGCGTGCCGTTGAATCCGTAACCGTGCGCGCCGTCGCCATCGACGTTGTCGAGCTTGACGACCTCTTCGCCGACATCCATGAACGAGCAATTGCGATATTGGATGCGCGCGTTGTCGCGCCAGGCGGTCGCCTGGTCGCCGTCCACCGGCTGACCGATCACCGTGGCGTTGTAGATCGTGCCGGTCGTGACCGGTTGCCAGTCGGAGTCTTCCGCACCGTCGGTCTCGAAGCAGTTGTCGCCCACACCCGAACCCTGCGAAGCGTTCGTGCTGTAACCCTGGACGATCAGGATGAACTGCGCCTTGCCGCGCCAACCTTGGTCGATGTCGAAGGAGTCGTCACCGATGTTCCAGATGTTGACGTACTTCAGCGAAACGCTGCCGCCCCAGATTTCGATCCCGTCGTCGACGTTGTTCATGATGTCGACGTGGTTGATGTCGGTGCCGCGGCCGATGCCGCCGAGCGAGAGACCGTTGAGTTCGGTGTTCAGGGCCACGATCTTGCCGCCGTAGCGCAGCGAGAGGTAGGTGATCGAACCCGAGTCGTCGTCGTCGTTGCCGCCGCCGTACTGGTCGGTCGCCGGACCGCCGACGAGACCTTCCATGTTCGCGACGTTGCTCGCGCTGGGAACCGGCGTATTGCCGACTACCGCGTTCTCGGAAATGTAGCCATTGCCCATGATCGTCAGGTTGCCCCACTCGTTGGCGGCTTCGCGCCAGGTGCCCGTCTTGGGGTTGCCGCCGACCCAGGTGGCGACGTCGGCCTTCGAGGTCATGATCACGGGATTGGCGCGGGTTCCGTTGACGAAGAGCTGCGCGCCGCGACAAACCGCCAGGCTGCCGCCGATGTTGGTCGTGCTGGCGAGGATGGTCCCTGCCTCGATCGTCAGGGTCGCGCCCGGCAGCACGTAGATCACGTTCTGCAGGTTGTAGGTGTTGTTCGCCGTCCACGTCGTGGACGTCGAGATGTTGGCGCTCACCAAGATCTCAGCAGCATTCGCGGCGCCGGCCAGGCCGACTCCGATCAGGGCGGGAATCGCAATTCCCTTCAAGAAACTTCTCACGGGGCTATCTCCTAGGAAAACGTGGTGCAACTCACGGGGCAGGGAGGGGGAGGGCCCCTCCGGTGGGTATCTGTCTCGTGCGCGCAGCAAACTAGGGCTGCTTTGTGCACCGCTCGTGAAGCGTTTGTGAAAGTACCGGTGAAGACGGAGGCCGTGCCCACGCGTCCGGAGCGGTTTTCGCGGCGAATCCGCGCTCAGCGCTTCGCCTTGGCCATGCGTTCGACCTGCTCGAGGTAGCGCGCGATGTCCTCGCGCGGCTTGACTTCCTGGGCACGGCGCAAGAGCGGCACTGCATCGGAGTAGCGCGTCATACCCACCAAGACCTGCGCCTGCCGCACTTTGGCGTTGGCTTCGAAGGCCTCCAGGCTGGCGGCGCGCTCGTAGTAGAAAATCGCGCGATCGGAATCGTTCGCGCGCGAGTAGTGCTGGCCGAGCAGCATCAGGGCTTCGCCGTCGAGCGGGTCGAGCTTGATGAGTTCCTCGAGCACGCTGGCGGTTTCCGCAGTCGAACCGCCTTCGGCCATGCTGAGGCGCGCTTCGAGCTTGAGCAGCTTCTGGCGCTCAGGCTGTTCCATGCGCTGATCGAAGACCTTGTGGATCTGCAGAGCCAACTCACGCGACTGACTCGGCGCACCGCGCGCGGCCAGGACTTCGGCCGCGCGCAGCGGCCGAGACAGCGGCTGATTCGCGTCGAGGTCGATCGCCCGGCCGTA
>JAYUUV010000025.1:0-9863 GCA_043754695.1 Planctomycetota bacterium | reverse complement strand
CGCGAACTTGGATTGAAGTCGGGCTCGCGCGTCGCGCTCGAAGCGGCGCTGATGCGCGTGTACACCGTGAGCGGCGTGCTGCGCGCGAGCGACGCGCTGGCGGGCTCGAAGGCCTTGATCGTCGAAGTCGAAGAAGCGCAAGCCTTGTTCGCCGACGCGCGCGTCAGCGAACTTTTCATCTGGACGCGAGCGGGCTACAGCGCGGCCGTCGCGGCGGCAAGTCAACGCCTGTTGCCCACGGGCATCGCGGTCACGCGCGATCAGGCGCGCGCCGCGGTCAGCGCAGCCGCCAACCAGCGCAGTGGCGCGCTGTCGCTCTTGCTCGCGCCGGTGCTGGCGCTTGCGACCGCCGGTTTCTGCGCGCTTTCATGGTTCGCCAACGCGCGTCGCGCAACGGAGATCGCGCTCTACAAACTTGCCGGATTCACGGGCGGCGATCTCTTGGTTCTTTCGCTGATCGAAAACTCGCTCGTTGCTTGGGCCGTAGGCAGCGGCGCGTTCCTCTGCGCGTGGATCTGGGTGCGAGTTTTCGGCGCGCCACTCCTGGCGGCCTATCTGATCCCTGATCTTGGACTTTTCCCCGCCCAGGAAATTCCGGCGGTTTTCACGCCCTTGCCGCTGGGTCTCGCGCTCGCGCTGGCGTTCACGACGACCCTGACCGGCTCGATCCTCGCGACCTGGCGACTGTCGCTCGTTCGCCCCGTCAAGGCCTTTGCATGAGCGCGGCAAGTCCGATCTTCGAACTCGTCGAAGTGCAGCGTGCGCGCGCGCGCGCGCCGCTGGTTGGACCGCATTCGTTGCAAGTGAACGCCGGAAGCCTTTGCACGCTGCTCGGTCCTTCCGGTTCAGGCAAGAGCACGTTGCTCGCGCTGCTCGCCGGAGTCGAGCGCGCGGATCGCGGTCGCGTGCTTTGCTGCGGTCATGACATCAGCGACGCTTCCGAATCGGATCTCGCACTGCTGCGCCGCGGAGGAATCGGCGTCGTTGGCCAGAGTTTTCTGCTCCAGGAGCACTTGCCGCTGTGGCAGGGCGTGGCGCTTCCGCTCGCGATCCGCGGGCTCGCGCGCAGCGAGCAGCGCAGGCGCGCTCTTCTTGAACTCGAGTCGCTTGGCATCGCAGCGAGCCTGGCCGAACGTTTGCCCGCGCAATTGTCCGGCGGCGAACGTCAGCGCGCGGCGCTGGCCTGCGCGCTCCTGTCCGCGGAAATCGGTCTGATCGCCGACGAGCCGACTTCGAATCAGGACGCGGACACGGCGGAAATCGTCGTCAATGTGCTGCTCGCACGCGTCGCGCGCGGTCTGGCCTTGATCGTTGCCACCCACGACCCGCGCCTGGAAGCTGCGGCGACTCAGTACCTGCGACTCGCGCGCCCCAGCGAGGTTCCATGATCGTCGATGCGCGCACGATCGCACTGTTGTTCGTCGACGGCCTGTCGGCGCTCCTGATCGCAGCACTGTGCGTGATCGCGGCCGTTGCGCGCTGGGGGAGTCGTCCCTCATCCGAACTCGAGGGGCTTTCGAGTTTGCTGGCGTTGTGCGCGGCAGCCTTGCTCGCGCTGCGCATCGTCGCCTGGGCACTTTTCTTTCTCGTGCTGGACGGCTACGTCCCAAGCTTGACATCGAACGGCGTCATGTGCGCCTTCGGTGTGGTTCAGCTGCGGCCTGAACTCGCGCACGCGGCGCTGTGGGCAAAGCCGCTCGCGATCGGAGCGCTGCTCATCTGGTGGTCGCTCGCGTACGCAGAGGCGGAGCGTGGCGGTGCGGTGTTCCTGCGCCTGCGTTTTGCGACGATCGCGCCCGTCGCGGCCTTGATCGCGCTCGAAGTTGTTTGCGAGACAAACTGGATCGGTGCCGAGAAGCTGACGGCCGCGGTGACCTGCTGCTCCGCGGCTTTGGACCCCGCGCGCACGGTGAACGGCTTTCGTTCGACGGCGATTCTTGGACTCTCGAGCACTTCGATCCTGGCTGTCCTGTTTGCGTGCAAGCTGCTCTTGACCGGTCTTTGCGTGAGAGCCTCGCGGGCCGATGTGGCCCCGAAATTGTCGTGGACACTTCCTTTCGTCGCACTGTCGAGCGCGATCGCGCTGCTCGACCTCGTCGCGTGGCGCGAAGCCGTTGCGCCGCGCGCACTGGGTCTCGAATTCCATCGCTGCGCCTATGAACTGGTCACGCGCAGCATCGCACTGGGCCCTGTGGCGCTGCTTGCAGCTCTCGCGCATCTGGCCCTGTTCGCCCTGCCCGTGCTGGCGCTGCTTCACGCGCGCGAGCCGATCGGTACGCAGCGCGCGGCGCTCGGCATCGTGCGCCTCGCCGAGTTGTGCTTTGCGACTGAACTCGCGGCGCTCGCGGTGCACGTGTTCTAGATTCAGCCCTCGAGTTTTTCCCAGCGTGCGTAGAGCCTGGCGGTCATGGCTTCGACTTCGCTGCGGCGCGCGCGCAGCGGCTCGAGTTCGGCCCGCGCGCTGGTGTAGAGCGCCGGATCCGAGAGCCGCGCGTCGATGCGCACGAGTTCCGCCTCGAACTTTTCGATCTCGGCGGTGACGGTCACGAGTTCGCGCTGTTCCCAGGGCGCGAGTTTGCGCGCCTTGGCAGTCGACGCGAGCACGCTCGGCGCCGCCGGGACAACCTTGCTCGCCGTCGAACGCGCTTGCTCGGCCTGCGCTTCGAACTCGTCGTATTCCTTCGCCATGCGCGTGATCAGTTCTGCCACGTCGCCGGTGTGGTGCACCAGTCTTCCACGCGCGTCGAAGGCCAGGATGCGCGTGGCGACGCGGTCGAGGAACCAGCGATCGTGACTGACGACGATCAGGCTGCCTGGAAATTCGATCAAGGCCTCTTCCATCGCGCGCAGCGTCGGCAGGTCGAGGTCGTTGGTCGGTTCGTCGAGCACCAAGACGTTGGCTTGGGCCAGCATCAGCTTCGCGACGCACAAGCGCGCGCGCTCGCCGCCGGAAAGATCTCCGATGCGCGCCTCGCGCTTCGCACCCGCGAACATGAATTGATCGAGGAACGACTCGATGCGCATCGAACGGCCGTCGATGGAAACGTGGTCGTTGTTGCCGGCGATTTCCTGCTGCACGGTGCGAGCGGGATCGAGCGCCCAGCGCTCCTGGTCGATCAGGGCCAGTCGCACGGTTTCGCCGCGCAGCACGCGGCCTTGCTGGGGCGTGAGTTCACCGGTGAGCAGTTTCAGCAAGGTCGATTTGCCGGCGCCGTTGCGGCCGACGATGCCGACGCGCTCGCCGCGCGTGATCTCCAGGCTGAAAGGCGCGAAGACCGGCTTGCCGCCGTAGGACATGGCCACGTTTTCGAGCCCGAGCACTTTTTCGCCCAGGCGCGGGCCGTCGGGAAGATGGAAGTCCAGCGCCGAGCCCGCACTCGGCGGCGCGCGATCGAGCAGCGCTCCAAAACGCGAAATGCGCGCCTTTTGCTTGGTCGAACGCGCCGGCGCGCCGCGCCGCATCCAGGCCGTCTCGCGCCGCAGCATGTTCAAGCGCGACGATTCTTCCTGCGCGGCGGATTCCAGGCGCTCCATGCGCTGCGCGAGATAGTCCGAGTAGTTGCCCTCGTAGGCGTAGAGCTTTCCGCCGTCGAGTTCGAGGATGCGGTGGGCGAGTCGCTCGAGCACGTATCGATCGTGGGTGACGAAAAAAAGCGTGGCGCGCGAGGAGAGCAGGAAATCCTCGAGCCAGTCGACCGCGAAGGCATCGAGGTGGTTGGTCGGTTCGTCGAGGATCAAGAGCTCGGGCAGATCGACGAGCATGCGCGCCAGGGCCACGCGCCGGCGCTCACCTCCAGAGAGTCCCGAACACGGCCGGTCAATCTCGCGGATCGATAGATGTGTCAGGATCGTTTCGACGCGGTGCTCGGGATCGTGGCCGCCGTGCAGTTCGAGTTCGGCCTCGATTGCGGCGCTGCGCGTCAAGAGCGCGTTCAAACGTGTCGGCGCCACTTCGCCACCGGCCAGCTCGGCGTGGATACGATCGTGATCGGCGAGCAGGCGTTCGCGGCCGACAAAACCCTGGTGCACGATCGCGCGCGCGCTGAGTGCGAGATCGAGCACGGGTTCTTGATCGAGCACGCCGATGCGCAAGTCGCGGCGCGCCACGCGATTGCCCGCTTCGGGCTGCTCGAGGCCGGCCAGCACACGCACCAGCGTCGACTTGCCGGAGCCGTTCGCGCCCAGCAACGCCACGCGCTCGCCGGGTTCGAGCACCAACTCGACATCCTGGAACAGCACGCGGTCTGCGATCGTGCGCTTGACCCCGCTCAGGCTGAGCAGCGTCATCGGGTGATCCTCGCGGCGGTCATTGACGACAACATGTCGGATTCAGGCCGCGAAATGCGTGCGAAGTGCCGGCTCAACGGTGCACGCCGGGGGCTTCGTCGCCGTAACGCGCGACCCATTGCTCGTAGGAATCGCCAAAGCACACCGGCCCCTTGCCGTTCGCGCCGCCGGAAAGGTCCAGCACGCGATTCGAAAGTCCGCGCAGGAACGTGCGGTCGTGGCTGACGAACAACATCGTGCCTTCAAAGGCCGACAAGGTCTTGACCAGCATTTCCTTGGTCAATAGATCGAGGTGGTTGGTCGGTTCGTCGAGCACCAAAAAGTTCGGCGGATCGAAGAGCATGCGCGCCAGGATCAGGCGCGAGCGCTCGCCGCCGGAGAGCACGCGCACGCGCTTTTCGGTTTCCTCGCCGGAAAAATCGAAGGCGCCGAGGATATTCATCTTGGCGCCGATCGCCGCGGTCGGGAAGTCGCGGTCGAGGTGCTCGTAGACCGTGAGATTCGGATCGAGTTGTTCGAGCGCGGCCTGCGAGAAATAGCCGAGCTTCAGGCTCGCGCCCAGACGCACTTCGCCGGAGTCCGGCTTGACGAGGCCGCAAACGAGCTTGAGCAGCGTGGTCTTGCCCGCGCCATTGGCACCGAGCACGCACCAGCGCTCCATGCGCTTGACCTCGAAGTCGAAGCGCTCGTAGATCGTGCGCGGGCCGTAGCGCTTGGAAACGCCCGCCAGCGTGGCGACGTCGTTGCCCGAGCGCGGCGCCGGGCGCATTTCGAAGGGCCGCACGACGCGGCGCTTGGGCGGTTCGAGTTTTTCAATCTTGTCGAGCTTCTTGATCCGGCTTTGCACCTGCGCAGCCTTGGCCACGTGGCGCTCGAAGCGCGTGATGAAACGCTCTTCCTTGGCGAGCATGGCCTGCTGACGCGTGTAGGCGGCGTCCTGTTCGCGCGAGCGGATCTGGCGCTCGCGCTCGTAGAAGTCGTAGTTGCCGCCGTAGGTGATCAGTTTCCCGGCGTCGAGTTCGACCAGGCGCGTCACCACGCGATTCATGAAATCGCGGTCGTGACAGGTCATCAGGATCGCGGCCTCGCTGGCCTGCAGGTACTGCTCGAGCCACAGGATCGATTCGAGGTCGAGGTGGTTGGTCGGCTCGTCGAGCAGGAGCACGTCGGCCTTCGAGACCAGCACCTTGGCCATTTGCACGCGCATCTTCCAACCGCCGGAAAGCGCGCCCACGTCGCCATCGACCTGATCGGCCGCGAAGCCAAGCCCCGCGAGTACTTCGCGCACGCGCGCGTCGAGTTCGTAGCCGCCCAGTTCCTGGTACTCGCTCTGCACTTCGCCGAAGCGCTCGAGCGTGCGCTGCATGTCGTGTTTGCCGTCGCCATCGGCGAGCATGTGCTCGAGGCGCGCCAGTTCGCCGTGCAACTCGCCGACGCGCCCGGCGCCGTGGGCGACCTCGTCGATCACCGTCCGGCCGCCCATCTCCGCCGCATCCTGGCGCACATAGCCGATCACCAGGTCGCGTGGCAGGTTGATCTCGCCGTCGTCGGGTTTGTCCTCGCCGATCATCAAGCGGAACATCGTGGTCTTGCCGGCCCCGTTGGGACCGACCAGGCCGACCTTGTCGCCGGGGTCGAGTTGGAAGGAAGCCGCCTCGAAGATCGAGTGGTTGCCGTAGTGCTTGGAGACGGATGAAAGCGAGATCATGGGCGCGTGGACAGCCCAGTGTTGTACCCGATCCGCCGCGTTGGAGCAGGCCTCAGCGTGCGCCGCCCCAGGCCTGGCGCAGGGATTCGATCGGCGCCAGATGCTCGGCGATCGCCGGACCGATTTCCCGCGGCCGATGGTCGCTGAAAATGAAGGTCATTTCGCCCTGGGAGAGCTTGTGTTCGGGCGTTCCCTCGGGCACCAGGTCCTGGGTCAATGGCTGGTCGAAGACGGAGACCACGCCCTCGTCGCAGCACACGCAGGTGCCCAATCCCGCGATCACGTCCACGGCGAAACGCGTGCCCACGACGCGCACCTCGCTATCGGGGGTCTGGATGCGCAGGTTGGCGTCGACGAAGCCGGGGCCTGTGACGACGGCGAGACTGCCGCGCTGCTGCTCGAGCCAGATCGAGGCCAGCACCTCAGATTCTGGAACGGCCACCAAGCTCAGCGCACTGCCCGCGGCCAGGCTCAGCGCGACGCGCGTGTCGAGCAGCAGGTCGAGCGCTCCGCCTTCGACTTCGATCACGCTTCCGGGCTTGAGCGCAGCGGCCAGTCGCGCGCCCTGGGCCGGCGAAAACTCTTGGCCATCGACGCGCACCAGCGTGAATTCGCTCGAGGATCCGACCCGCCAGCGCGTCGGCGATTGCCATTGGAACAGGAACAGTGCCGCCGCCGCGATGGCGGCAATCGACACCAGCGTGAACCAAGGTCTGCGGGCAGGGGAAAGTGCGGGCGTGAGAATTTCGGCGACAGGCAGTCCTTCGCCCCAGCGCGGCGCCACCTCGGGTGCCGGGCCGAGATCCTGCGGTTCCACTTCGAGCGGCGCGCGAGCTTCGAACGGCGTGGCCAAGAACTCCGCGCGCAAGCGCTCGCGGAAATCCGGCCGTGCCTGCGGCCGCGGCCAATGCTGGAGCGCACCGCTCAGCGCGGGGTCCGGCGCGGGATCCCGCAATTCGTCGTCGAAGTTCAACCGACACCTCCCTCGGGTGTCCCCAGATCGTGGATTTCGCCGAGCAGTTCGCGCAACTCGCTCAGCGCGCGCGAGTAACGTTTGCGCACCGCGACCTCGTTGCGACCGACAATGCGTGCGATCTCCTCGAAGGCAAGCTCTTCGTAGTAACGCAACACCAGCGTCTGGCGCAGTTGGCCAGGCAAGAGGTCGATGGCCGAGCGCACGGCGCTTGCCAGTTCCGCGCCGGCCAGGACCGCGCGCGGGCCGCGCTCTTCGCTCGTGCGTTCGCGGCGGCGTTGTTCGCGGCCGTCGCCGTCCTCATCGTCGTCGGAGAAGTTCAGGGACCGATCGTGAAAGGTGGCACTGGCCCAGTAGTCGCGCACCTTGTTCGTCGCGATCGTGAACACCCACGGCCGCAGGGCGCGCCGCGGGTCGTAGCTCGACAGCGCCCGGTGCAGGTGCATGAAAATGTCCTGGGTCAGGTCTTCGGCGGCGTGCTCGTCCTTGACCAGGCGCGAGACGTAACCAAAGACCCGCGTGAAATAGACGTCGTAAAAGCGCTCGAGTGCCTCCGGCCGCCGTTCCGCGAGAGCGGTCAACTCGTCGGCGGTCAGTTCCTCGGGACCGTTGCCGCCCGCGGGGCTTGGCACTGGCCGGAATCCATGACGGTGGGGGAGGCGCGACATGGTGGTTCGGGCTGCGGCCGGTCCTGTGACACAGGATGCGTCCGGGGAACGCACTTGTCACGTTCGAGGCGTGCAGGTCTGCGTGGGCGTGGCAGAATTCAGGTGGGCGGTTGCTCGAGCAGAGCAGCCCCTCGCAGCTCCCCCAGGCCCAGCCGCCCCTTCGATGAACCACCGCATTCGCTTGCTGATCGCGCCCACTGTCCTGTGCCTCGTTGCCTTGGCCTCCGCCCAGGCTCCCACGCTGCGACGCGTGCGGGTCAACAGCCCGCAGGCGCCACAGCTGGCCGAAGAACTCGGGGCACTGGGCTTCGACGTGCTCGAAGGTTCGGTCGCGGCCGGTTCGCTCGAACTGGTGGTCTCGCAAACCTCGTTCGTCTGGCTGTCGAGCCATCACTACGCGCCGGTCGTGCTCGAGACCGGTCGGCCGATGTACCAGATCCAGGCCGAGGCCCAGGCGGCCGCGGGCCCCGACGCGGTGCCCGCAGGCTATCTCGACGGCGCGCAGATCCTGGCCGAGATGACCCTGGCTGCGAATACCTATCCGTCGATCTGCCAGCTCGTCGACCTCAACGTTCGCTACGGGACACCGGCGACGGTGCAGGGGCGTCACCTGTACGCGCTGAAAATTTCCGACAACGTGCTCGCCGACGAGGACGAGCCGGCGACACTCGTGCTCACCGGTACGCACTGCCGTGAGCTTGGCACGCACGTCGTCGCGCTCGACACGATCGCGCGATTGACCTCGCAGTACGGCATCGATGCGGCGCTGACGTCGATCGTCGATTCGCAGGAGGTCTGGGTGCTGCCGAATGCGAATCCCGACGGCTACAACCACGTGTTCACGGTCGACAATCTCTGGCGCAAAAATCGCCATGTGTTCGCGAACGGAACGGGCGTCGACCTCAATCGGAACTACCCGTTCGGCTGGAGTTCGGCCTGCGCCGGCAGCACGACGGTTTCGAATGAGACCTACAAGGGGCCGAGCGCGGGCTCCGAGGCCGAAGTCGTCACGGTCAGCGCGCTGCACAACGATCGACACTTCGCGAAAATCCTCGACTACCATTCCTACGGCAGCGAGACGCTCTACGGGTATGTCTGCTGGACGCATCCGTGGGCGAGTTTCCTGGCCGCGGAGGCGACTGCGATCTCCGCGGCGTCGGGCTATGGTGGCGCGATCCGCGTGCCGAGCGCTCAGGGCGAGCAGTACCAGACACCGTTGGCCATCACCGGAACCTTGGGTTTCCTGACCGAGATCGGCACCGCGTTCCAGCCCAGCTATGTTTCCGCGCAGGCGGAAGCCACGCAGGTTTTTCCCGGGACAAAGCTCCTGCTGCAGCGGCCGATCACGCTGTCGGGCCACGTCGTCGACGCTTGCAGTGGCGCGCCACTCGCGGCGACGATCGACTATCCCGCCGCCGCGTTCACGCACGCCGAGACGAACGCGAGCTTCGGCCCCTTCGCGCGCTACCACGCCTTCCTGCCGAGCGGTACGACCAACGTGCGCTTCAGCGCGCCCGGTCACGTGAGTCAGACGATCGCGGTGCTGGCGACCTCGACTTCGGCGCAGATCCAGGACATCGCACTCGCGCCGATCGGCAATGCGATCGCGTACTGCAGCGCGAAGATCAATTCGCTGGGCTGCACGCCGACGATCGCAGCGAGTGGATCGCCGAGCGCGAGCGCCGGATCCGGATTCACGATCAGCGCGAGCAACGTGATCAACAACAAGCCCGGATTGTATCTCTACTCCAACGCAGGCCGCGCCGCGGCACCGTTCGTCGGCGGTTTGCGCTGCGTCAATACGCCGCTCAAGCGCTCGGTGCCGATGAACTCGGGTGGCAATGCGCCGCCGAACGATTGTTCCGGTGTCTATTCGCTCGACTTCAACGCCTTCGGGGTTGGCGCACTTGGCGGAACGCCCGCGGCCTATTTGCTGGTTCCGGGCACAGTCGTCGACGTGCAAGCCTGGGGCCGCGACAACGGCTTCACGGCGCCGGACAACGCGACGTTGTCGAACGGACTCGAATACACCGTCTGCATGTGAACGGTCCGGTAGCGCAGCACTGTCAGTGATCTGACGGCTTTTCCTCGCTCGCGCGTTTGGGCTTGGGCAGTTCGCGCTGCGGCGTGCCGTTCTCGCGAAATGCGTCGAGCCAGTGGCGCCAGGTCTTGTTCTCGGACACGGCCGCGAGGTTGGAAAAAGAGCCGCCGATGCGCGCGATGCCGC
>JAYUUV010000024.1:0-8660 GCA_043754695.1 Planctomycetota bacterium | reverse complement strand
GATAGCGGCGCCGCACGCCAATCAGATCATCCCGTACATGCAGACACGCAAACAGGCACCACCGCAGCTCATAGCGCCGGCTCCGCCGCTTGCTATAGGCGCGATCCGTACCGTCACCTGGCCCGCTGTAGCATTGCTAAACGTGTGGTCAATTACTACGCGCTGCCCGGTCATGCCGCACAGGGAAGGCCGCAGCATTTTGTAGCAAAACAACCACACTGTAGCAAAAGCCACAGCGGCGCCGTCCTGATCTAGGTGCTGGGGCATGTCCGATGAACCGCTCGTATCCGTGCGAATCACGCCACACTATGGCCAAAACCGGGATCTTGGGCGCTGACAGGGGCATTGCGCATGACCAGGATGGTATGGTTGTTGCAGCAGATCTAACCCATCACGCGCTACCATAGAGTGCTGGAGTTCTTGATTGATGCCACTGGCCGCACCTTGAAGCCCCCGAGCGCTTCAACGACACGCTCGAGCGCGTACTCGCTGGCTTGCAGCACTGATTGCTCGGCCAAGAGGCTACGATCTGCGCTGCGATGGGCACGCAATCCACACTGCGCTTCGAAAAGGTCGTGGTGCACGTCGTGCACGCGTACGACGTCGGTCTGTCGATCGATCTGGCGCGCGCCAAGCAATCGATCACCGATCTGACCGAGCTTGCACCGATCAAGCACAAGGGCCACGCGCCGGCCTACTTCCAGTTCGATCCGCCGCCGCTGCGCGTGACCCAGGCCATCGCGCCGCTGAAGTTCGGCCCGTACAGCGCGCGCCCGGAGGCCGACGTAGTCGTCTACGACTTCGGCGGCGCCTCGGTCGGCTACGAGATCGACTTCTCCGGCAGCTTCGAGGAATTGATCGCACTGTCCCGCGAGTTGGTCGCAAGCCGCGTGTTCCCCGACGACTCGCGCGCGCGGCTCCAGCATTTGCTTGACGTGATCAAGCCTGCGGTCGCGCGCGCCAAGATCGATGTGTTCACAGAGGGCTACCTGGTCTTCCGCATCGCGAGCTTGCCGGCGGCGCTCACGCTCGAGGAGTTCGAGAACCTCGAGGGGCCGTCCATCGCGCGTTTGCTGCGCTCCGAAGCCGATCCGCTTTCCGATCAGGAGATTTCCGATGCGCTCGCCTCGCGCGTGGCCTTCGGACGCAAGGACCAGGCCTGGATCGATTGGAACGCGGCGTTGCTCGTCGACGATGAACCCGAGGATGTGCTCAGCGTGCTCGAGTTCGCCAACCTGCAACTCTTGGAGCTGCGTTCCCTCGACGGCCGCCTCGATCGGGCGCTCGACCGCTCCTACGAAGTGATGAGCACCAAGGGCAGTTGGACCAGGCTGCGGCTACCCGGCAGCGCGCGGGCGGAGTTGCGGGCCGTGGCGCAGTTGCAGGTCGATGCGGCGATCCTTCACGAGCGTGTCAACAACGCCTTGAAATTGCTCGGCGATCAATACCTGGCGCGCGTCTACCGTGCGACCTCGACGCGCTTCCGTCTGAGTGAATGGAACTCGGGCATCCTGCGCAAGCTGGAGACGATCGAGAGCATCTATTCCAAGCTGCACGATCACGCGACGCAGATCCGCATGGAAATCCTCGAGTGGATCATCATCGCGCTGATTGCGTTGGAGCTCGTCTTGCCGTTCTTCGACTGACGCCCGCGCTCACCTGCTGCGGTAAGCGACGAGCAACAGATCCTCGTCCTGGATCAGGCCGATGCCCGGAGCGTAGATTTTGTATTCGCTCTCTTTCTTGTCGAGCCCGGTGCTCTCGTGCGTGCGCAGGCAATTCTTGAAAAGACCCGCGGGAGTCTTCAGCGTCGCCGCGACATCGACGATCTCCGCGCGGTCCATGGCGACGCCGGGGGCAATCTCCTGATAGTACTTCGCACCGACTTTCGGTGACCCCGGTGCCACGAGCCCCGCGCGCGCGCCATTTTCACCGGCCAGCCACGCGCCGGGATGTCCGCTGATCTTCCCATCCTTGTACACATCGACCTCTTCACCGAAGTAGAAGACGTCGTTCGTCTGCTTGCAGATCGCGAAGAAGTTGCGCGAGACTTCGACGAGTTTGCCGTCTTCTTCCTCGCGCTCTTCGACGACGCGCGTCGTCACGTCTCCAATCTTGCGCGTCTCGTCCAGTACGGTGATGGTCAAGTGGCCCTCGCCGCTCGCGAGTTCCAGCTGAAAGCCAGGCTCGAGCACGAAGTACGGATTCCTGCCCTGGTCGAGCAGGGTGCGCCGGTCGAGATCGAATTCCTCCTGGAACTCGTTGTCGTCGAGGTTGCCTCCCTGTGCGGCAGTCTTCGTGTCGGCATTGCATGCCGAAAACACGGCGATCGTCAGGCCGGCAACGATGATGGAGTGAAGAGCGAAAGTCGAGGTCATGAACAGGGCTCCGAGTGGAAGGGTCGAGGGGCGGCGCGAGTCGCGACGAGAAGCTTAGACAACTGAGCTGCGACAAACATGATCGCGGCATGACGAGGGGCGCCGCGCGTGCGGGTTCATCTCCACTTCAGGCAGGTGCCGCTACAAAGTTCTGGCCCGACAATCTCGTCGGCATGAACACTCGAAGGGAAACCTCATGAATGCCAATAAACTCCGCTTGCTCCCCTTGCTCGCTCTGCTGCTCGCGATCGGCGCTGTCAGTTGCGAATCTCTGGGCCTAAAGGCTGCGCAATACCATCCTGCCGTCGAACCCTCCGCTTTCTCGACGGTCGTCAACAACCCGTACTGCCCACTCGTGCCGGGCACCACGCTTCGGTACACCGAAAAGGACAAGGGCGAGATCAGTGAAAACGTCATCACAGTCACTCGGGACACCAAGCTCGTGATGGGCGTGAAGTGCGTCGTCGTCCACGACGTCGTGATGAAGAACGGCCGCGTTGCCGAAGACACGTATGACTGGGTCGCGCAACACAAGGACGGCACGGTCTGGTATTTCGGCGAGGACACCAAGGAGATCAGTCCTGGCGGCCTGATCAGCACGCTGGGTTCGTGGGAAGCGGGCATCAACGGAGCTCAACCCGGCATCCTGATGCCGGGGCAATCGTCTCCCGGCGCGCCTTATCGCCAGGAGTACGGACTCGGCGTCGCGGAAGACATGGGACAGATCGTCGACGTCGGTGTATCCGCCAGCGTCCCAGCCGGCACGTTCTCCGATTGTGTCAAGACCAAGGAGTGGTCGCTGCTCGAGTCCGGCCATGAGAACAAGTGGTACGCGCGCGGCGTCGGCTTCATCAAGGAGACGGGCTCCGATGGTGCTACGGCGGTGTTGACCTCGATCACCCGCGAGTAGATCGCCCAATAGAAGGAAGAACCGTGATCCCCCAGCCAATCAATCGAACTTCACGCCGCGCCTGGCCGCGAATCCGTCTGCTACGGACCGGCCGTTGGGGCCTGGCAGCCGTCGCATGCTTCCTCACGACCGCTGAGCTTGCCTCCGCGCAGTCCAGCGTCTTTCGCACGCGAAGATCCGCGTCTTCCGTCGCATTGCCTCTCGTGGTTGGCGGAGGCTTCGAGTTCGAGACCGACAGCGACCAGACTCAGTACGACTTGCCGTTCTTTGCGCAATACAGCTTCACGGAGACGTTTCAGTTGAGCGTCGAGACCGCCTTGAGCCACATCGACGCCAAGTCACAGGCCGCGAGCACACTGACGGGCATCGACGATCTGGAAGCGACGCTGGAGTACGAGCTCATTCGCGAACGCAGGTTCGCGCCGTCGTTCACGGTCCTGGGCGGTGCGCGCTGGCCTACCTCGACCGACCCGGACCTCGGATCCTCAGGTACGGACCTGGCCATCGGGTTGATCGCTACCAAGGAGATCAACAACTTCGAATTCGACTTCAACGCGATCTACACGTCGTCGGGCGATTCAGGCCAGCAGGATATTCTCGAGCTGCCCTTTGCCCTCGAGTACACGCTGACCCACAAGCTCTCCCTGGCCGCGGAGATCGCCCCGACGCTGGACATGGGCGGGGGCGGCGAGAGCCAGAGCGAGACCGAGTTGACGCTCGGAGGGATCTGGCATTCCAGCGAGTTCTGGACCTTCGAGTCCGGCTTGGTCCTGCGCGACGACAGCACTTGGCAGCTCGTATTCGGCTGGGAATACAGTTTCGCAGGGGATTGAGCCGCCGGGAGGGAGAACCTCAATGACGGTTCCCGGCCGCCTTCACGTCCTTTTCATGTTCTGCGTGGCATGCTTCTGACGGGCCCTCGAACTTTCCCCCGAATCACATGCGTGTCCTGGTCATAGAAGATGAATCCGATCTGGCCGACGCGCTCCAACGAGCGCTCACGGAAGAAGGCTATGCGGTCGATGCGGCGCTCGACGGCGCGACGGGCCTCTACAAGGCCATGAATTGGGACTACGACGTCGTCGTACTCGACCTGATGTTGCCGAAACTCGATGGCCGCAGTGTGCTCGCCAAGTTGCGTGACAAGAAGACGACGCCGGTGCTCGTACTCACCGCGCGCGGCGCGGTTGGCGACAAGGTGGCCATGCTCGACCTCGGCGCCGACGACTACCTGACCAAACCGTTCGCGCTGGACGAGCTGCTAGCGCGAGTGCGCAGCCTGATTCGGCGCGGGGCGAGCGTTGCGCGTCCGGAGCTGGTCATCGGTGCCGTGCGCATCGACACCGTGTCGCGAGTAGTCCAACTCGGCGGCGTCACGGTTCCCTTTTCTGCCAAGGAGTACGCGTTGATCGAGTACCTGGCGATGCACCGCGGCGAACTCGTCACGCGCACGATGATCTACGAGCATTTGTACGACGAAAACGAGGATTCGCTCTCGAACGTGCTCGACGTGTACGTGTCGCGCATCCGCAAGCGCCTGGGCCACGACTTCCTGCGCACACGCCGCGGCGAGGGCTACATCATCGATGCCTAGCTCGCTGCGTCGGACGGTCATCGGCTGGTTCGGGCTCTTGATCGCAATCGGTTTCGTCGCCTTTGGTGCGGTGCTCAACCTGCGCGTCAGGCACGCCGTATTCGCACAGGCAGACTCCGCGATCGAGGGGCACGCTCGTGCGCTCGCGGCTTCGCTGGAGTTCGACCTTTTCTCGGGTTGGGAACTCAATCTGGCCAAGGAGTACCTGGCGCTGGTCGAGCAAGACGGCTGGTACGAAATCACTGACCCCAAGGGCGGGATCGTGAAGACCGCTGGACCTGCTCCAGTGTCGCGTGGCGCAGCAAATCCAGGGCTTTTCGATGCAGGGCGCTACCACGAATTCGTGATCGCAGGCGCGCGCGGAACGCAGGTGCGCGTCGGCCGTTCCGTGGAGCCGGAATTGGCCGAGTTGCGTGCGCTGCTGTATTTGACGATCGGCGTCGGGCTCGCTTTGTTGCTTGCGGCACTCGGCGGAGGCTGGTGGTTCGCCACACGAACCTTGCGTCCGATCGAGACGATGTCCAAGAGCGCGCAGCGGATTTCCGCGCTAGACCTTTCGCAGCGCATCGACCGCGCGAGCCTGCCCGTGGAGCTTCGCGGACTGGGCCAGACCCTGAACGAAGCCTTCGAACGGCTCGAGCTGGCTTTCGGCCGTCAGACGCGATTCACCGCCGATGTTTCGCACGAACTGCGCACCCCGCTATCGGTGATCCGTTCGCAGATCGAACTCGCGCTCAAGCGCGAACGCACGCCCCAGGAGTATCGTCACGCACTCGAAGCCTGCCTTCGATCCACGCAGCGCATGTCGCGAATCGTGGAGCAGATGCTGGCCTTTGCGCGCGTCGATGCCACCGAGCAGGACCCTGTCCGTCAAGAAGTCGCGCTCGACGTCGTGATACGAGAAGCCGTCGACGAAGCGAGTGCAGCCGCGAGCGCCGCCGGCGTGCAGTTGCGCGTGAAGACCGAGACACTCTGCGTGCAAGGCGACGCTACTCAACTCGCTGAAGTAGTCTCGAATCTCCTGGCCAACGCCATTCGCTACAACAAGAGCGGAGGCCATGTCGATGTCGCGTTGCAGCTGGCCGAGGCCGGCGTCGAATTGGTGGTGAGCGACGACGGAATCGGAATCCCCCAGGCGGCCTTGCCGTTCGTATTCGACCGTTTTTTCCAGGTCGATCCCGCACGCTCGCGCGCCGACGGCGGCGCAGGCCTCGGGCTGGCCCTGGCACAACGCATCGTCATGGCCCACGGCGGCAGGATCGCTGTACACAGCCGTCTGGGGTTCGGCTCCAGCTTCACCGTTCAGCTGCCCGCGCGGAGCCTGGGAACGGGCCAGAGGCCTGAATGAAGCTCTCTCAACTCGACTTCACGTTCACTTCAGGTTTCAGGGATAAGCTGGAGCTGACCCGCAACCTGCAGGTAGAGCCCTACCGCGCCTGCTCGGCATCAAGGATCGGAGCGACCCCATGAAACAATTGGTTCGAAGCGTGGCCTGCGTAGTCCTGGCGACTTTTGCATCCTCGTCTTTCGCCGCGGCGCCGCCGTCGGGCCTGCCGTGCGAGCGATCCAACCGAGCATTGTTGCTCTCATCGCAGCACCAAGCGCAGGCCGACTTCTGGTTGCACGTGGCCGAGAGTCTTGGCGAACCCAGCGATAGAGCGCTGCGTGGAATCAAGGCCGCGTATGTAGATTGGCGCAGCGCCGACGCGCTTGCTTTGCACGTCTTCACTGCTCGCGAGCAGGCCTGCGCGCTATTCGGTCACGTCACCTACGACCCGCAAATCGTGCCGGCGCAATTTGGGACGGCGATCACGAACTGCTACGCGCCGGTGAGTCCTGGTGCGGTACTGGTCCGCGAGAAGCAGACGCCCAATGGCGTGGAGCGGATCGAGACTTCCCTGTCCACCGATATCACGATCATCGGCGGGGTCGCCTGCCGTACGGTTCGCGAACGCGAGTTGCTCGACGGTGTTGTCGCCGAAGACACCTTGAACTGGGTTGCACAGCACCAGAACGGAGCGCTGTGGTACTTCGGCGAAGTCGCGATGAAATTCGAGGATGGCGTGCTCGACAACCTCACCGGATCGTGGCGCTACGGAGTGGACGGCGTGCATCCTGGAGTCCTCGCGCCCGCCACGCCTGCGACCGGCGAGTTCTATCGCCAGGAATTTTGGGTCGGCCGCGCAGAGGACATTGCTCGCGTGGTGCGGCTCGACGCGACCGTCGTCGTGCCGGCCGGCGTGTTCGAGCATTGCCTGGTGATCGAAGAATGGGATCCGCTCGAACCGTTCGAATACTTGCTGAGCTTCATTGCACCGAATGTCGGGCTCGTGCTCGAAATCGACGAGAGCACGGGCGAACGATCGGAGCTCGTGCAAATCCTGCATTGAGCCTGGCACGCCACCGCATGCACGGCCCGCGCTCCAAGAAATCCGGACGCGGGCCGTGTGCGTTCACGTTGGCTTCAGCAGCGAGTGCTTAGCGTTGCTCTCCTACCCGCGGAAGACATCTCCGCACAACTCGAAGGAGCAACGATATGAAACGCTGGATTCAACCTGGATTCGTCATCGCGCTCGGCCTCACCGCCGTCAGCGCACTTCCGCTTGCGTTCCACAACGAAGGTCGCAGCACGGCCGTGCTGCAGCGAAAAGCGGCACAATTTGCCGCACTTGAGGACTATTCGGTGCAGCGCGCCCTGTGCCTCAACGACGGCCAAGTCGTTCAGGACGAATGCAAGGACGAGGCGCAGGAGGCGCTGGGCGAGGAGTATGAGCTGATCGACGAGCAGTTCGACGCGCGACTCGACGTGCTCGGCCTGATCGGGCTCGGGCGCTACGACCCGCAGATCGTGCCGGCGCAATTCTCGCCCAACATCACCAACACCTACTTCCCGCTCGTCGTCGGCCGCACACTGGTCTACGAGCTCGTCAACGCCGAGGGCATCGAGCACGTCGAAGTCGAAACCCAGAACGTGATTCGCACGATCGACGGCGTCGATTGTCGGCAGGTACGCGACATCGCGACTTTCAACGGCGTGGTGGGCGAAGACACGCTGGATTGGTACGCGCAGAATCAGGACGGCACCGTCTGGTACATGGGCGAAGTGTCGCAGAACTTCGAAGATGGTTTGCTCGACAACCTCGACGGCTCCTGGCGCAGCGGCAAAGCAGGCGCGAAACCGGGGATCCAGATGCCGGCCTCGCCCCTCGTGGGACAGGCCTATCGCCAGGAGTATGCGCTCGGAGAGGCCGAGGACATGGCGCGCATTTTTGCGATCGATCAGACTGCCTCGGTCCCCGCCGGTGTCTTCCAGCACTGCCTCGTGATCGACGAATGGACGCCGATCTCTCCTGGGCTTGATCACTTCGAGCGCAAGTACTTCGCGCCCGGAGTCGGGCTGGTGCTCGCGGTTCACCTCGGATCGGGCGACCGCGAGGAACTCGTCGCGATCCTGAATTGAGGCAACTGCGACAGTCCCGCTTTGACCACTTGCGCCGGGCACGAAGGCAATCTTCGCGCTCGGCGCGTTGATCTTGGTCCGTGGAATCAGTTTCATGGGGACGTAGAACTCGCCCCTCGAGGGCAGCAGTCACCAGGAGACTCCAGTGCCCAAGAAAATTCTCATGCTGTGCGGCGACTACGGCGAAGACTACGAAACGATGGTGCCGTTCCAGGCGCTGACGATGGTCGGCCACATCGTGCACGCGGTCTGTCCGAACAAGAAGGCCGGCGAAAAGGTGCGCACTTCGATCCACGACTTCGAGGGCGATCAGACCTA
>JAYUUV010000023.1:0-18486 GCA_043754695.1 Planctomycetota bacterium | reverse complement strand
CTGCGGGTGGACCTCGGCGCCGGATTTGCCGCGCGACTGTTTGTCGAGCCTCATCTGGAACGGCGTGTACTCGTCCCAGCTCACTTCGCAGCGACCGATCCAGAAGGCGGCCAGTTCGACCTCGTGGAGCGGTCCTTCGGAAGCCTTGCGCTTCGCTTCAGATTCCGCCGTTCCCATCGTGAACTTGCCGGCGGGAATCGGCTGCATTTCGAACTGCGACTTGGTGCCGACGACCAGCTCCGTGTAGCGCTTCATCTCGGCCGCGTTCGCCGCTTTCGCGTCGGGCACTTCGCTCGGCGGCGGCCGGCCGGCCGGCATGTCGGGGTAGATCGGCGTCTGGGTCTGCAGCGGCGCACAGGCCAGCAGGAGCGGCGAAAAAATTTGCAGCATGAAGGTCGAGTCGAGCAGTGGGTCGCGTGGTCCGCGCGAAAACCATAACAAGCCCGCGCGCCAGGCAAGGATCCTGTCACGGGAATCATGGGCAGCGGGTGCTACGATGCTTCCAAAATGACGGCACCTTCCGCCCTGCGCCGACTGCGCCTGCTCGGCCTCGCCCTGTTGCCGGCCCTGTTCCTCGACGGATGTCAGCGCGAGACGCCGCGGCCGACGAATGTGTTGCTGCTGGTCGTCGACACGCTGCGCGCGGATCGGCTGGGTTGTTATGGCTATCCGCGTCCGACCTCGCCGAACATCGATCGGCTGGCGGCGCGCGGAACCCTGTACGAGCACAACTACAGTCAGGCGTCCTGGACTGTGCCGTCGATGATCTCGATGCTGACTGGGGTCAGCGTGACGACCGAAGAGCAATCGATTCCCGCTTCGATCAAGGTGCTGGCCGAGGCGTTGCACGATCGCGGCATGGAGACCGCCGCCTTTCCGGCCAACGACGTGCTCGGCCACGAACGCGGCTTCGAGCGCGGCTTCGATACCTGGGATTTCACGGCCGAGACGGTCAACGCCGACGCGCAGACCCTGGCGCAGCGCTTTGCCGGCTGGCACGGCGCGCGGCAGAAAGTCGACGGCAAGCGCCGGCCATGGTTCGTGTGGATGCAGTTCCTCGATCCGCACATGCCTTACCAGCCAAAGCCGGCTTTCGATGTTTTCAACGGCCCACGGCCGGATCAGAAGCGCATGGAGGCGCGCTGGCGCGCCGCGCTCGCGGATGCAGAGCAGCGCTCGCCCAATCTCGCCGGCAAGAACCTGCGCGAGTCCATGGACATGATGACGCACTACTCCAACCTCTACGACGGAGAAGTGCGTCAGGCCGACGACGCGATCGGGAAAATCATGGAGACCCTCGAGGCGTCGGGCGAACTGGAAACGACGCTGGTGATCGTGGTCTCCGATCACGGCGAAATGCTCTTCGAACATCGCCTCGAGCCGTACTTCGTCAAGAGTCGCATCGACAAGATGGGCGGCCTGCCCGAGGGCGTGGCCGATCTTTTCGGCAATGGTCATCGTTCCTGGTTTTATGAGCATCTGTGGAACACGCCGATGATCATGGCCGGACCTGGCATGCCCATCGGAAAGCGTGTCAGCAGCCTGAGCGCGAATCTCGACATCTATCCGACGGTGCTCGAAGCGCTGGACATGAAACGTGCGGGCTGGCTCGAGGGCGAGAGCCTGTTCGGCGGCGCGCAGACCCGGCGCGAACGCGTGCTGGCCCACGCCTACTTCACCAGCGCTGTGCGCGAGCAAGCGGGGCTGAAGTTGATCCAGCACCCGCGCAACATGTTCCTGCTCGAAGGCCCCGGCGAAGAACCGGTCGACTTCTTCGACCTCGCCCAGGATCCCTACGAAGAAAAGAACAGCGCGAACGCTCGGCCCGAAGACGTCGAGCGCCTGCGCAAGCAGATCGCCGACTGGATCGCGCGCGCCAAGCGCGAAGCGATGCAGGACATGACTCCGGCCCAACGCGAATCGTTGCGTCAGAATGGCTATATCGACGCGAAGTGAATCCGCCGCGCTGCGCACCTGGCGCTTCGCCTTGTTCGCCTGTCTGGGATTCTTCGCCTGCCGCGCTCCTGATTCGAAGCCCGCCAGCCTGCGGCGCTTCGAGTACGAGCATGGACAGATGGGCACCCTGTTCCGAATCGTGCTCTATGCGCACGCTGCCGAAGAGGCCCACGCGGCCGCGGCCGCGGCCTTCGCGCGGCTCGACGAGCTCAACGCGCAGCAGAGCGATTACGAACCGGACAGCGAACTCTCGCGACTCTCGCGCGCCAGCGAAGCGGCGGTTCCCACGCCCTGGATCGAAGTCTCGCCGGAGCTCTACAGTGTTCTGGCGCGAGCGCGCGAGATTTCTTCGGCCAGCGACGGTGCCTTCGATGTGACCTGCGGCGTGGCGACGCGCCTCTGGCGTCGCGCGATCCGCGAGCACGAACTTCCCGACGCCGAGTCGATCGCACACGCGCGCGCGTCGATCGATTGGCGCGCGCTCGAACTCGCGCCGGACGGCTGTCGCGTGCGCTGGACGAAGCCGGGCGTGCGTATTGACCTGGGCGGCATAGCCAAGGGTTATGCGCTCGACTGCATGCTCGCGCTGCTCGACGCGCGCGGTCTCGCTTCGGCGATGGTGGTGGGCGGGGGCGACATCGTGGTCGGCGATGCGCCGCCGGGTGCGCGCGGCTGGCGCATTGAAATCATGTCGCCGACGCCGCTGGACGAAGGCCCGCGGCCGATGCTCGAACTCAGACGCGCCGCGCTGGCAACCTCAGGCGATCTCTATCGCTCCGCGACGATCGCTGGGTTGCGCTATTCGCACATCGTCGATCCGCGTACGGGACTGGGCCTGACCTCGAGTACAGGCGCAAGCGTCATTGCCAGAAACGGCATCAGCGCAGACGCGCTGGCCACCGCGGCGGTGGTGCTCGGGCCCCAGGGCAGCGAACGCCTGTGGGAGCGCTTCGACGATTGCCATTTCCGCATCGCCGTAGCCGGCGCGCAGGCTCTGGAATGCGTGGAATCGCCGGGATTCAAGCAGTTCTACGCGCCCTGACACGCGCCCGCAAAATCGATTGCCGTGGCCCCTTGCGCCTTGCTCGGGAACTGAGCGAGGATGGCGTCGGCCAAGCCAGGTCTGCAGCAAGTTCCCCCGAGTCCAGAACACGCACATGTCGATGACAAACTCAGCGCTTTCCCGCCGCAGCTTTCTTCGTACCGGCTCCGCGACGCTGGCCTCGGCGGCCGTGGCACCCTATCTCGGGGCCCAGACGAAAAGGCCGGGCGGTTCTGAGCTGTTGCGGGTTGGCCTGATCGGTTGCGGCGGCCGTGGCACCGGTGCGGCGTCCGAAGCGTTGCGCGCGGACAAGAACGTGAAGCTGGTCGCGCTCGGGGACGTGTTCTCCGATCACCTGGAATCGGCCCTGAAGAGCCTCGAGGGCGAAGCGGATCTCAAGGGCAAGATCGACGTGCCGGCTGAACGGCGCTTCGTCGGCTTCGACGCCTACAAGCAGGTGATCGAGGCCAGCGATGTGGTGTTGCTTTGCACGACGCCGCACTTCCGCCCCTTGCACATGCGCGCCGGCGTCGAAGCGGGCAAGCACCTTTTCGTCGAAAAACCCGTGGCCGTCGACGGTCCGGGAGTGCGCTCGATCCTGGAGAGCGCGCGCATGGCGCGCGAAAAGAAACTGAACGTGCTCTCAGGGCTCTGCTATCGCTACATGTTCGCCAAACAAGCGGTGATCGAGCGCGTGCACGGCGGCGACATCGGCGAAATCGTCGCCATGCAGACCACCTACAACACCGGTGGCCTGTGGCACCGCGGTCGCAAGCCCGAGTGGAGCGACATGGAGTGGCAGATCCGCAACTGGCTCTATTTCACCTGGCTCTCCGGCGATCACATCACCGAGCAACACATCCATTCGCTCGACAAGATCGCCTGGGCGATGAAAAACGAATATCCGCTCAAGGCGACATCTTCCGGCGGCCGCGTGCAGCGCACCGATCCGATGTACGGAAACGTCTACGACCACTTCAACACCGTCTTCGAATGGAAGAGCGGCGTGCGCGCCTTCTCGTCCTGCCGCCAATGGAACGGCGCGTCGAGCGATGTTTCCGATCAGGTCTACGGCACGAGCGGCACGGCTCACCTGCAGACCCACGAGATCAAAGGCGCAAAAGCCTGGAAGTGGCGCGACGAGGGGCCTGACGACATGTACCAGAACGAGCACAACGCGCTCTTCGCTTCGATCCGCGCGGGCAACGTGATCGACAATAGCGACTACATGGCGCACTCGACCTTGATGGCGATCATGGCGCGCATGGCCGCCTACACCGGCCTGACGATCACGTTGGAGCAGGCACTGAATTCGAGCGAAGACCTGAGCGCCAAGGACTACTCCTGGACGAAGATCGCCACGCCGGAGATTGCCATTCCGGGCGTTACAAAGTTCGCCTGATTCAGTTCCGAGCGGGAAGTCGGAACGGCTGCGAGCCGTGCAACTCGCTGGCGCCCGTGCGCGCCAGGATTTCCAGCGCGTTGTGCTCGCGCACCCCGCCGCCGGGCAGGATCAAGATCCGGCCGCGCGCCTGCTTCACCAGCGCGCGCAGCGTTTCGAGTCCTTCGGGCACCGAGGGCGCACCAGCGGAGGTCAGCACGCGCTCGATGCCCAGCTCGATCAGCACTTCCAACTCCGCGCGCGGGTCGCGCACACGATCGAAGGCGCGATGGAAGGTCACTTCCAGGGGCCGCGCGCGGTAGACGAGGTCGCGCGTGCGCTCGCGATCGACGCCGCCTTCCGCGCTCAACAGGCCGAACACGGCGCCGTGCGCGCCCTGTTCTCTGACGCGCATGAGATCGCTGCGCAGCTCGGCGAACTCCGCGGCGTTGGGACAGAAGCGCGTGTTGGCCCGCGAGCGCACCATGGCGTGCACGCGCACTCCGAGCGGCTTGGCCGCGCGCAGCGACTCCTCGAGCAAGTCGAAGGTTGGTGTGAGCCCGCCCAGGTCCAGGCGCGAACACACCTCCAGACGCCCCGCTCCACAGGCGAGCGCGGCCGCGAGCGTCTCGCGCGAATCGATGCAAACTTCGAGCAGGGTCAAGATCGCTTCCTTCGCTTCAGCTTGCCCGCGGATGCGCGCGTTCGTAGATGCGGCGCAGGTTTTCGATCGAAACGTGCGTGTAGATCTGCGTCGTCGCCAGGTGTGCGTGGCCGAGCAGCTCCTGCACCGAGCGCAAGTCGGCGCCGGCATCGAGCAGATGCGTGGCGAAGCAGTGGCGCAGCGTGTGCGGCGTCGCCGGCCGCAGCACGCCTGCTCTCAAGAGCGCAGCTGCAACGATGCGCTGCAGGGAGCGCGTCGTCAGCCGCGTGCCCTTCAGACTGAGGAACAGTGCATCGCCGGCGCGCAGCGCCGGCCGTGGCCGGTGTGGATCGGAAAGATAGGTCTGTAGGCTCGACAGCGCGTACTTGCCCAACGGCGCGAGGCGCTGTTTCTTGCCCTTGCCGCGCAGCCTGGCGATGCCGCGGTGCAAATCGATGTCGGCGTGATTCAGGCCCACGGTTTCCGCCGCGCGCGTGCCGGCCGAGTACATCAACTCCAGGATCGCGCGATCGCGCCGGCCGGCGGCAGTCGTTTCGTCGGGTGCGCCTAGCAGCGCGCCGACTTCTTCCTTCGACAGATGCGCGGGCAGCGGCCGCGAGCCACGCGCCTGGCGCAGTCCGGTGGCCGGATGTGTGGCGACGAGGCCTTGTTCGACGAGCGATTGGAAGAAGGAGCGCGCCGCCGAGAGTTTTCGCTGCACCGAAGTGCGCGCCAGGCCGCGTTCGTCTAGCTCCATCAAGTAGGCGCGCAGCACGCGCGGCCCGACGGCCTGCAGGTCGGCGATGGCGCTCGTCGCCAGGAAGACTTGCAGTTCCTTGAGATCGCCGCGATAGGCGCGCAGGGTGTGCGGCGACACTCCGCGGCCAGCTGCCAGTTCCGCCAGGAACCGCTCGACGTGCGCTGCGATCGAATCGGGAATTGCGCTTTGGGAGCGGCCCATGGCTAGCATGGTAGTTCGCGGCGCGCTCAGCCGTGCGCGGCTCCGCCCATGCCTAGGAGTCGCAGCACCCAATACATGATCGCGCCGATGGCCGCCGACACGGGCATGGTGAACAGCCAGGCCATCACGATCGTCGAACCCAGGCCCCAGCGCACCGCCGAAAGCCGCCGCGTCGCGCCCGCGCCGATGATCGCGCCGGTGATCGTATGTGTTGTCGAAACCGGGATGCCCATGAAGGTCGCGCCGTAGAGCGTGATCGCGCCGCCCATCTCGGCCGCAAAGCCGTGCACGGGCTGCAGTTTGCAGATCTTGGAGCCCATCGTCTTCACGATCCGCCAGCCGCCCATCAACGTGCCCAGACCGATGGCCAGGTAACAGGCCAGCACGATCCAAAATGGCGGCGCCTCGGTCGCTGCCGGAAGTTTCCCGGCTGCGATCAACACCATGAAGATGATGCCCATGGTTTTTTGCGCGTCGTTTCCGCCGTGGCCGAGACTGTAGGCCGCGGCGGAGACGAGCTGCAGCCGGCGGAACGCTTTCGAAACCTTCGCCGGCGCGGCATTTCGCAGTCCCCAATAGGTCGCCAGCATGATCAGGAAGCTGAGTGCCATCCCGAGCAGCGGTGCGACGAAGATGAAAATCACGATCTTCTGCAAGCCGGCCCACACGATCGCCTTCAGACCGCTGGCGGCCAGCGCAGCGCCGGCAAGACCTCCCACCAGAGCGTGGGAGGAACTCGACGGGATGCCGTAGAACCAAGTCGCGAGGTTCCAGGCGATCGCCCCGACCAATCCGGCGGCGACGACCTCCAGCGTGACGAATTCGGGCACGATCGTGCCCTTGCCGATGGTCTTTGCCACGTGCAGGCCGAAGACCCCGAAGGCCACAAAGTTGAAGAACGCCGCGAAGGCGACCGCGCTGCGCGGCGAGAGCACGCGCGTCGAGACCACGGTCGCGATCGAGTTCGCGGCGTCGTGAAAGCCGTTGATGAAGTCGAAGACCAGCGCGAGTGCGACGATCGACCAGACGATCCACTCAGCGGTCATGGACACACCTGAATCCTTTCGCGAGTCGGATTGGCCCCAAGGCCTGGGCAGCGAAACGCACGCCGCACCGCGGGCAAGCACTCCCGACGCCGGCTAGCCATGCTTGAGCACCACCGCCTCGATGATGTGCCCGACGCCCTCGCAGCGGTCGACGGCCTCTTCGGTGATCTCGTAGACCTCCTTCCAGACCAGCAGTCGGATCATGTCCTTCTCCTCCTGGAACAGGCGCGCCAGGGCCCCGCGGAAGATCGCGTCGCCTTCGTTCTCGAGCCGATTGAGTTCGACCAGGTGCTCGTGGATCACCTTGGACTTCTGCAGCGTGCGCAATTCGCCGACGGCCCGCTGCAATTCGCCGGTGGCCATCACCAGGATGTCGACCATCTGCCTGAGCGCCTCAGGCACCTGATCGATCGGGAACATCACGAAGCGCTGGGCGGCGGCGTCGATGTAATCGATCACGTCGTCCAGGCGCGTGATCAGCGCGTGGATGTCCTCGCGGTCCAGCGGCGTGACGAAACTCTTGTAGAGCTTTTCCAAGGTCATGTGCGTGACCTTGTCCGTCTGATGTTCGAGCTCCTTCAGCTTGCGCGCGTTCTCGCGGAAATGCGCGGGCTGCTCAAGCAGTGCCCGGTAGGCCTTGGCAGCTTCGACGATGCGCGCGGCCGACTCGTCGAACAGGTCGAAAAACTCTTCGTCGCGGGGGAACAGGCGCAAAGTTTGAAGCCTCGCTGGCGCGGAAAGTGGGGCTGGGACGGCCGCGCTGCGTCGCGCGCGACGCCACGGCCAGCGCGCTAGCTTCTACGCTGGAGGGGCGATGTTCAAGGCGCGATCAAGATCGCGTAAAGCCGGCCGCGCGGATCTCCTCAAAGCAGCCTCAGGACGGCCACCAGGCCGCCGTCGAGAGCGACATTCACTACTTTTTTTCGCGAGGCCCGGCCCAGGATGCCGAGGCGTTGCTCGCTCGCGAACAGGCCCAGCACACTGAAGTATTCCGCGAGCGTTATGCCGCCCTGCTCGTCGATCAGCGGAAAGTCCTTTTCGGCCACCGGCGAGTAGGCCTGCGCTACCCAGGTCCCGGGCGCGGCCAGCGCGCGCTCCAGCGCGCTCGCGTACTCGGAATCGCTGACTTCGCGACCGAGCAAGATGCCTTCCCCGCCGTAGCTGCGATTGGGCTTGAGCACGATGCGCGCGCGATTGGCGCTCAGCCAGGGCAGCAGCTCGACGGGATCGCCCGCGGGATCGGTCGTGTTGCCGGAGATCACGCGCCGGGTCCAGGGAATGTGCTGGCGGAACACGCGCCGCTCGAGCGCGCTGAAGTGCGCTGCAAGGCCGGGCGTCGTGAACAGCTCGAACACGCTCTTGTGATCGAACTCGCCGGCCAGCGAGGAGATGCAGCGGCCTGTGCGCAGCGCATGGCGCATGCCGCTGAGGTCGTCGCCGGCCGCCTCCTTCGCCGCGAGATCGTTGATCTCGTGATCGCGATAGATGAGGTCGATTGGATGGTCTTCGTAGAACAGCTCGCCATTCACGACGCGAATCTCGCGTGGATCGGCGTGCCAGACGTTCAGCCCCAGGCTGCGCAGGAATTCGACGTTCTGGGGGAACTCTTCGACTCCGCCGTCGAGGCCCTTGTACTGGCACAGTGCGAGGTTGAAGCGCCGCAGACGCAAGTGACGCGCGTGGTCGGCCATGACTTCGAGCAGCACGCGGCGCGGATCGTCGTTGCTTTCCAAGAGCAACGTCGGGGCCGCACGCCGCAGTGCGGGCGCCACGTGCCGCAGGATGATCTCGTCGACCGTCGGGGCCACATACGTGCCGCCGGCGCCCAGCGGATTGAACTCGAAAAACTGCGTGCTCTTCAGCCAATCGTGCGAGCCGAAATCGGTCGAGGCGTCGAAGCGTCCGAAGAAGACCTCAACTTGCGTCGCGGGATCGTGCAACTCGCGGATCCAGCGTTCCTCGCACTCGTTCAGCGGCAGGATTTCGCGCACCGCGGCGTCGCGTTGCCACAGCGCGAGCAATTTCATGTAGGCGTGCTCGAGGATGCGCGTCACGCGGTGCAGGTAGGCGCGCTGATTGCCGCCGAGCACGCGCGGGCGCAGCAGGACCGGAGTCGGCTTGGGCTTGTTGTCGTCGTCGTAGTAGACGATGCCGCGCGCCAGGGCCTCGGCGCGCACCGCCTCGCGGATCGCGCTGCGCTCCTGTGGCGCAAGGCGTTCGAGCAATCCGTTGAGCGTGGTGCCCAGGCTGTCGCGAAGATTGCCTCCGCGCAGGAAGGGCGATGACAGGCGCCGCATGCGCGCGATTGTCGAGACTCGCTAGGCCAGGAACAAGGGCCGGCGCGGACGCGCTCGTCAGTCGAGCAGTTCCTCAGGGATCGGCATGCGGCCGGCGAAGCCGCCATCGCCAGTGTGGTACCAGACCACCGCAGGTTCGTCGCTGCGCCAGCACAGCAGCACGCTCTCGCCGGCGATTTCAGCGGGGAAGTCGACCAGACCCAACTCGAAGCCCCAATCCTTGTATGCGCAGCCGATGCGGGCGAGTTCCTGCTGCAGATCGCGGATGCGCGCATCGAGTTCGCCGCTGCGCTCGCGCGCGCCCGGTTGATCGGGCCGCTGCGAGAGCTTCTGCAGCTCGCGGCCGTAGCTGACCAAGTCCTCGACGATGCGCCGCACCAGCGGCAGCGTGCGATTGGCCTCCTTGGGAGTGAATCTGCGCCGGACCATGCTTGCCTTCGATGGTGTACCGATTGGCGTGGTCCGCGGGAAGCGCCTTGGGCGCTAGGGGTTCTTGCGCGCGCCAGGCTTCGCGCCCTTGGTCGCCACGGCGTCCTTGGCTGCCGGTGCCTTGGGTGCGTCCTTCTGCAGGCCGCTGGCGAAGGCGCGCCAGCCGGCGAGCAGCGAGATGCGCGACTCAGGGTTGATGCCGAAGGTGAAACCCTTCAGCTCGGAATCGTCGAGCACGACCGCGAGCTGCTCGGCGCCCCTGGCCTGATTCGCGGCCCAGTTGCTGAGCAGAAGCAGCTGCTCATGGCTTTCAGCGAGTTCCTTGCGCAGCGCTGCGAGTTCGCTGCCCGCGGTCTGCTGCTCGGTCGCGGCCTGCGTGCGGAGTGCGGCAACTTGCTGCTCCAGCGCGTCGAGTCGGTCGGCAGTCGGCGGAGTGTTCGGTGTTTGCGCGAGTGCGAGTCCACACAGGGCGGCGGTTCCCAGAACGACAAAGCTTTTTTTCATGTTCATGGCGGGACCTTTATCGGTCGGGTGGCACCGGCGAGGCAAGTCGCGGGCCAAAGACTGCGCTGGAGAGGCCCGCGGGGGGGACAGTCCATGCCTGCACGCGCCCGGCCCAGGCTAGACTCCCCGCCAATGACGACCTCCAAAGCGGCCGGGGCGGGGCGTTCCCCGCTGCTGTTCATTTTCCTGACGGTCTTCATCGACCTGCTCGGCTTCGGGATCGTGCTGCCGCTGCTGCCGGTGTACAGCAAGGCCTACGGCGCGGACGAGATCTCGCTGGGCCTGCTTTTCTCCTGTTTCTCGGGCATGCAGTTCCTGTTCGCGCCGATGTGGGGCCGGCTCTCCGATCGCATCGGGCGGCGGCCGGTGCTGATCGGCGGTCTGCTGGGTACGGCTGCGTCGTACGTCCTGTTCGCCTACGCCCACTCGATGCCGATGCTGTTCGCCTCGCGACTGCTGGCGGGTTTCTTCGGCGCCAATATTTCGACCGCGCAGGCCTACATCGCCGACGTGACCACGCCGGAAAATCGCGCCAAGGGCATGGGGCTGATCGGAGCCGCATTCGGATTGGGCTTCACGCTAGGGCCGTTGTTCGGCGGCGAGTTGACCAGCATTTCGCCCGCGGCTCCCGGCTTCTTCGCGGCGGGACTGTCGCTTTGCGCGGCGCTGTTCGGTTACCTGCGCCTGCCGGAACCCGCACGACACGGCGCGGGCTCGCGTGTGTTCGGAACATCGCAAATGAGGCGCGCGTTCGGCGATCCGCGCATCTCGACGTTGATGCTCTTGACCTTCCTTTCAGTCGCGGCCTTCGGCGCCTTCGAAGCGATGTTCACGCGCTTTGGCCTGGCGCGCTTTCCCGCGATCTTCGGGCTGCAACAAGGCCTCGAGCAGGCGAGCATCGACGACATCATGAAGGCGGCGCCGATCGCGGGCCGTTACCTCGCCGCTGTCGGAGTCATTTCCGCGCTGATCCAAGGCGGACTGATCCGCAGGCTCGTGCCGCGTTTCGGCGAGCCGGCGCTCACCGTCGCAGGCCCGTTCTTCCTCGGACTGGCGTTGGCCGTCGTCGGTCTAGGCGGCGTGCTCGAAAATTGGGGGGTAGTCATCACCGGTTGCATCCTGCTGCCGGTCGGCTTCGGCCTGAACAATCCGGCGCTGATCGGCCTTGTGTCGCGCGCGAGTCCGCCGGCGGAGCAGGGCTCGTTCCTGGGCATCAATCAATCCATTTCGAGCCTGGCGCGCATGACCGGCCCGCCGCTCGCGGGCCTGGTTTTCAAGCACTTCGGACCGCAGTCGCCGTTCTTCGCGGCAGCGAGCGTGCTGCTCGTCGCAGTGGTCGTGGCGGCCATGTACAAGCGGCGCTACGGCGCCAGTTTTGCCCGCGGGGCTGCCTAGTCGGGATGGCGGCGCGCTTTCGCTTCCGCGCCCGCGTGTTCGAGCTCGGCCGTGATCTCGAGCCGGCGCTCGCGCTGCAAGCACTCGGGCGACATCGACTGCCGATCCTGCTCGACAGCGCGGCGGGCGAGCCGCGTCGAGCAAGTTTGCTGGCCTTCGATCCTCTGCAGGACGACGCGCCCTGCGCGCAGCGAGCGCCGGCGATCGACGGGCTGCGCGCATTCTGGTCAGAGCTTTGCCTGGAGACCGGCGATGAAATTCCAGGCCCGTTCCATGGCGGCCTGTTGTGCGCACTTGCGTACGACCTTGGCGCAGTGGGCGAACGCAAAGTCGCTTGTCCCCCAGAGCCCTGGAACCAGCCGCTTTTCGTCGGCGGCCTGTACGTCGACTTCATCGTGCGCGACGAACAGGCCAAGCGCAGTTGGCTGGTGCTCGGCGAGGATCCCGGCGATGGACGTCCAAGCCTTGACGCGCGACGACGGCGAATCGAAAACGAGCTGGGCGCGACGCTCGCCACTCCGCGCAGATTCGCGCAGCCTGTCCAACGACACACGCCGGCCGCGCTGCACATGCAGCGCATCGAATCGCTCCGCCAGTCGATCAGCCGCGGCGATCTCTACCAGGCGAATCTGGCCCATCGTTTCAGCGCGCGAGTCGAAGGCTCGCCGGAAGCCTGGTACGCGCGGCTGCGTGCCGCGAACCCGGCGCCTTACATGGGCTTCGCGCGCTGGGACGCGCACGACGGCTTCGAACCCGCGGGAGCGCTGCTTTCGGCCTCGCCCGAGTTGTTCTTCGAGTACGCGGACGGTGTCGCGCGCACGCGGCCGATCAAAGGCACGATCGAGCGCTCGCCGGATCCCGGCGAAGACGCGCGGCGCGCGACGACGTTGCTCGAGAGCGAAAAGGACTTGGCGGAACTGGCCATGATCGTCGACCTCGAACGCAACGATCTGGGCCGTTGCGCGCTTCCAGGTGGTGTGCGCGTCGAGGGCTGGCCGACGCTGAGAAGTTACGCGCGCGTGCATCATCTGATGGCGGATGTCGTCGCGACGCTGCGGCCCGGCCTCGACGCCTTCGACGTGCTCGCGGCGTTGTTCCCTGGTGGCTCGATCAGCGGTGCGCCCAAACTGGCCGCCATGGCGCACATCGCACATCTTGAAGGCGAGGGCCGCGGTTTTTTCTGCGGCTCGCTAGGCTTCGTCGATCTGCGCGGCCGCGCGGCTTTCAATATCCTGATTCGGACCTTCCTTTGGAGGGCCGAACGCGGCGGCGAACTCTCCTTTCGCGTCGGTGGGGGCATCACCTGGCCTTCCGACGCTGCCGCCGAGGAGCGCGAAACTCTGGCCAAGGCGGCCGGCATGTTCGCGGCGCTGGCCCCGCCGCCGCCAGGCGCGCCCGGATTCGGAGCAACCGGAGACGGCCCACAGGGTTCAGCCCTGTAGAAACCCGATACCCGGGAGCTAGCTTAGGTAGCCAGCAGGGGGGGAAGGGAGCGCTCGGATCGGCAGACGATCCGGTACGCGTACTTTCACCGCGACGATCGGCTGCGTACGGTTAAGCATCGACAACCGCCCGCGAAGGGCACCACCGCGACAACTCGAAAAGAACGGTCCGCCATGCACCATCTGATTTTCTGCGCCAGCCTGCTCGTTTGCCCGCCCGCTCAGGTGGCTGCGACCGGTCCCGTGGACATCCAACTCGCCGCAGCGCAGCAACCGACGCCCAACACCAATCCCGACAACCGGGTCGAGATCAAGGATGCCACGGACAAGCTCGCCGGCCACATCGGGAAGCGTGGCAAGGAAGACACCGAGGCGATCGCCGTGATCGATACTTTGGTGCAGGAGTTCGAGAAGTCGGGGCCGAAGGATCGCGCGCTGATCGCCAAGGGCCTCGACAAGTGCTTCGAACAGAAGCGCCAGGAGTCCGCCGATGGCGTGCGCGACAACAAGCTCTACATGGCCGCGGCCGTCAGCCTGCGCACGATGGGGCCGGAGAGCGCACCCGTGCTGATGAAGTGGATCGGCCACAAGGACCATCGCAAGGACCTGCCGCTGCAAGGCAAGCTGATCACCTCGCTGGGCAAGACGCGCGATGAAGAAGGCCGCAAGCTGCTGATCAAACTCCTGGTCGACAAGTCGCCGGCGGTGATCGCCGCCAGCGCCGAAGCGCTCGGCGAGTTCGCCGAGGCCGATCAAAAAGTGCGCAAGGAAAACGTCGAGGAACTGATCAAGAGCGCGCTGATGCCGGCCAAGGGACTGATCGACGTCCAGACGCCCAATCAGGCCGACAAGGACAAGTGGGACACGATTTCCGCGCCGATCATCACCAGCCTGCAACGCCTGACCAGGCACCAGGAGACCGATCCGCAGAAGTGGCAGGCCTGGTGGAACGACAGCAAGAAGAAGGACTGGGACAAGTCTTGAGCGAGCAAGGCTCGCCGCGCGAAGCTGGCGACTCCGCAGCGGCGCCGTCGCCCGGTTCGCGTGCAGTTTGGAATGGTCCGCTGGTGCTCTTCGTACCGCTGATCTTCTGCGCCTGCGCAGTCTGGTGGATGCGCCATCCCGGAGTTTCGCTGGTGCCGTCGCGACCGCCGGCCCGCGTGGATCCGGAGTCGACTCAGGATGTGCTCGGCGGTGAGCTGAGCCTGGACGGCGCGACGCTCGTCATCTGGCTCTCGCCGTCGGATCCGGATCCGACCCGCCAGGCGTTCCAGACCCTGCAGCTGCGCAAGCGTTATGGATTGGCCACAGGCGAACCCTGGCGATTGCACCTGGAATGGCGTGCTGGCGACGGGACCGATTCCTCCAACTCCAGGTCGTGGATCCAGCTCGCGAAAGTGGTGATTGAGGACGATCAAGGTCGTGCGCTGGCGCCGCTGCAGTTGGAGCGCGAGCTCGATCCGCTTGCGACCCTGCTCCGGCCGCCCGCGCAGGATCTGGCCGTGGGCACTTCGATCGATCTTGTGTTGTGGGGCCGGGCGCCCGCCTCGCAGGCGCGACTTGTCGGCTCCAATCTAGTTGTCGGCGAGCAGGGTCATCAGGGGCTCGAACTGGCCTTCGACGTCGCGCTCGGCTCCCGCCCGTTGCGCAGGGGTGACCTTGTGGGCCCCTTGGCACGCCTCGACCCTGCGCCGGCGGCGGCAAATCCCAAGCCGGAGGGGAAGAGCGCGCCGTCCGGTGCGTCCGCCCTGCCTGTGCGAGGATCGGATGGCGCGCGATATTGAGTCCGGGGTGCGGCGCATGCATGCCTTGGTGCTGCTCGCCGCGCTCGCTTTGAGCGCTTGCACGCACGAGGACTCGCCGACGCTCGCCCCAGGCGGTGGATCCGGGTTCGTCGCTGACGTGCCGGCGGGGCAACGCGGCCAGGCCGCTGCGGCCGGCGCTTCGTCGGAGCGCGTCGCGGAACTCGAAGCTCAACTCGCCGCCGCGCTCGCACTGGGCCGGGGCAGCGCGGCGCGGCTGGACGAGCTGCGGGGCGAACTCGCCGCCAGTGAGGAGAAACGCGTCGCGCGCGAACGCGAGTGGCTGGAGTACTCGAGCCTGCTCGGCAAGGTTGCGCCGGAGCGGCTGCCCGGCGGGAAGACGTTCAAGGTCGACCTGCCACAGCCCGCGCCTGCGGCCGGCGATTCCGATGCCGCACTGCCGCCGATCGATCCTCTGATCGAAGCTCGCTCGCGCGAGATCGCACGCTCGCTGGCGGCGCTGTTCACGCTCGAACAGGTGCGCGGAATGGACCTGCTCGAGTGCGGAACCCTCGACGGAAACGCCATCGGACCGGTCGTGTTTCGCTTGCTCGACGGTCAGGGCCGTCTGTGCGGCGGCCTCTACGCCAATCACTTGCGCATGGAAGCGAGCCGCGCCGCGCGCACGATTACACTGGTACTCGAAGACGGCTATGAAACTCGCGCGGGCAAGAAGCTCGCCTTCGAGGCCACGGCGCCCGAGGAAAAACGCCCGAACGCGCGGCGGATCGTGCTCGGCCCAGTGGATCCCAGCACCTGGGCCAACGATTTCCACGAGCTCTTCGGCGAGCAGGGCCTGGACCTCTCCGGCGACGATGGGCTCTGGGACCTCGCGCTGGTGAAGCAGCGCCTGAACGAACAGCTCAAGACGCAAACTGCCGGCGGAACCTACCGGTTGCGTGAACTGGGCGGAGTGCAGGACGCGGCGCTGATCAGCGTGCACCTCGAACGCGCCGACGCTTCAGGAAAGGTCGAGCGACGTTTCTTCGCCGATCGGATGCGGCTCTCGCGCTCCGGCACTGGGGTGGAAATCGTGTTGGAAAATGGCATGCAGGTGCGCGGAGATGACGAACGCGTTCCATTCCTCGACGGGCGCTATCGCATCTTGCTGCCTTCGGCCGACAGCGATGCTTGGACGCGCGCGGGACTGCCGGGCCTCTCGCCGCCGCCCGCGCCGGAGCTCGGTCGCAAACCCGGCGGCTAGATCTTGCATTGACGCCGCGCGCGGGCGGCGTCGTAGAATCGGGCATGCCCGCGCCGACCGACGATCTGTTTTCAGCCCGCGGGCCGCAGGCGGACCCTGGCAGCGAGCAAGAGTCCGCGCCGCGCGTGCAGACCGTGCGCGAACTATCCCGGCGCATCGAGAAATTGATGCTCGGCCTGGGACGGGTCAGCGTCGAGGGCGAGATCTCGCGCGTCATGCGCGCAGCGTCCGGCCATGTGTACTTCGATCTGAAGGACATCGATGCGAAACTCGCCTGCACGATCTGGAAGAGTCAGCTGGCAAGCGCAGCGCGCTTCGAAATCAAGGAGGGCATGCAGGTCGTCGCCCATGGCAAGCTCGACGTGTACGCGCCGCGAGGAACCTACAGTCTCAACGTGCAACGGCTCGAGCCGGCCGGAATCGGCGCGCTGCTGGCCGAGTTGGAGAAGCGCAAGAGCGAGTTGAAAGCGCGCGGTTGGTTCGAGCGCAAGCGCGAGCTTCCGGGCTGGCCGCGGCGCATTGGCGTGGCCACCAGCCGCGACGGCGCGGCCTTCCAGGATTTTTTGCGCACCCGCACGCTGCGCTGGGCCGGATATCCGCTGCTTTTCGCGCACACGCCGGTTCAGGGCGTGGGTGCGGCCGCCGAAATCGCGCGCGCCATGCGCCGACTCGAGGACGCGGGCGCCGACGTGATCGTGATCTGTCGCGGCGGAGGCAGTCTCGAGGACCTGTGGGCCTTCAACGAGATCGCCGTCGCCGAGGCGATCTGGAATTCGAAGGTCCCGGTAGTCTGCGGCGTCGGCCACGAAGTCGACATCACGTTGGCCGACCTGGTCTGCGACAAGCGCGCGCACACGCCGACCGACGCGGCCCAGATCGTCATCCCCGATCGAGCGGCGCGCGCGGGCCTGCTCGAGCGCGCCACCGCGCATCTTTCGCGTGCCGTGGACGAGGCGCTGGCTCTGCGCGGCGAACGCCTGCAGCGTGCGGCGAACGCGCGCGTGCTGCGCGATCCGCGCGCGTTGATCGGCGTGCGCCGCGAACGGCTGGGGCGGCTCGCCTCGCGCCTGGAGACGAGTCTCGCGCGCAAGACGCACAGCGCGCGCTCGAAACTCGTGCTGCTCGAACGCGGCCTGGAGCGCAGCAGCCCGCGCGCGAAAGTGGCAGCGCACGAGAAGCGCATGGAAGCGCTGCGGCACTTGCTCAGTTCACGCTTGCGCGCGCTGCTCGAGCGCAAGCTCGCGAGTCACGCGCGCCTATCCGCCCAACTCGAAGCGCTCTCGCCTGTCGCGATCTTGCAGCGCGGCTATTCGATCACCGCCCGCGAGGATGGCCGAATCGTGCGCAGCATTCGCGAAGTGAAAGCGGGCGAGACACTCGTCACGCGCGTGCTCGACGGCAGCCTCACGTCACGGGCCACGGGTTCGTGCAGCGCGCCCACGGATCAATGACCATGCGCATCTCAGCGGTGGTCGTGAATTGGAACGGCGGGGCGGCGAACATCGCCTGTCTGGCCGTGCTGCAGGACGCCAAGCTGGAACGCATCGTGTTCGTCGACAACGCTTCGAGCGACGGCTCGCTGCAACTCGTGCGCGAGAGTTTTCCGGAGGTCGAGATCCTGATCAATCACGCGAATCTGGGCTTCGGCGAGGCTTCCAACCGCGGTGCCGCGCGCGCGATCGAACTTGGCTGCGACGCGCTCTTGTTCGTCAACAACGACGTTCTGCTGAGGCCGGCCGAGCTGCAAAAACTCGCGCTCGAGTTGGAGCGCGATCCCACGCTGGGATTCGTGGGCCCGCGCGTGCTCGATGCGCGCGACCCGACGCGCATTTGGGCCGCCGGAGGAAAACTCTCCTGGCGCCAGAACTTGACCACGCTGATCGGACAGGGCGAACCCGACGGCGAACGCTTCCACGGCACGCGCGACGTCGATTACGTGATCGGCTGTGCGCTACTTGCGAGACGCGAACCCTTCGAGAGCACGGGCGGGTTCGACGCACGTTATTTCGCCTACAGCGAGGACGTCGATCTGGCGTTGCGTGCAAGAGTCTTGGGCTGGCGCTCGCGCGTCGTCGGCGATGCCTGCGCGCTGCACCTGCCCTCGAGTTCCACGGGCGGCGGCTACAACCCCAGGCGCAAATACATGATGGGCGTGAACTCGATCTGGTTTTTGCGCCGGCACGCCAAGCCGCGGCACTGGATTTCCTTCTTCGTCTTCGACGTGCTCTCGCTGCCTTTCGTCGCCATTTTCGAAGTCTTCCGCGGTCGCGGCCGCGCGGTGCTGGCCAAGGCGCTGGGCATCCTGCACGGATTGCTCGGCCGACGCGTCGATGCGCGCGACCCGACGCGCATTTGGGCCGCCGGAGGAAAACTCTCCTGGCGCC
>JAYUUV010000022.1:0-10758 GCA_043754695.1 Planctomycetota bacterium | reverse complement strand
TCTCCAGTGCCTGGCGCGCGCCGAGGACTTTTTCGCGATCGAGCAGCGCGCGCAGCGCTTCGCCCTCGATCCGGTCCATGGTGAAAAACAGGTTGCCTTCTTCGGTCTCGCCGGTGTCGCGCACCTGGCAGATGTACTCGGAGACGAACTCTTGGGCGGCGCGCACCTCTTGGAAGAACAGCTTGCGGAATTGCTCGTTCTTCGAGTACTTCGGCAGCAGCACCTTGAGCGCGACGTCGCGGCCTTCGATCTGGCGATCCTGGACCGCGTACACGCGACCCATGCCGCCCTGGCCGAGCATCTGTTTGACGACGAAGCGATTGGCGATCACCTGGCCGGCTTGCGTGGGCTGCGGTTTCGGCGTGGAAAGAAAAACAGTGCCCGCGGCCTGCGCTTGTGCGCGCGGCGTTGCCGCCTCAGCGTCGGGACCTTCGGTGGGGGCCATGCCGATCGTGGCGTCCAAGCCCGCGTTCGTTTCCGCTTGCGCTGCATCGGCTCCTTCGGTCTCGCGGGCCGCGCGCGGCGCGCGTCCCGGAACGGAACCACCCGTGGTAGGGTCCGGCCGAATCCGCCGCTTGTTGTCGGGGTTGGGTCGTCCTTCTTTTTCGTTCATCGCGCGTTTCTCTAGCAAGCTTGGGCTGGAGCTCTGATCAATCGCTGTCGGGCTTCGAGCGTACCGCATGGGCATGGCCGGGTGCTAGACTCTGCCGATTCGGCCCCGAGACATTCGCTCAGCTCCAACGGGAGTCAAGCCGGCGCCGGTCCCGTTTCACAGGCTACCCGTGTTCAAACTGCACGTTTATTCCCAGTCAGGCGATCTCGACCAGCAGGTCGAGGTCGAAGGCGACACGGTGATCATCGGTCGCTCCAGCGACTGCCAAGTGGTCATCGACCGAAAGGACATCTCGCGCCGGCACGCCAGACTGTTGTTCGGTTGGGTGGTCGACGACCTCAGTTCGCGCAACGGAACTCACGTCGATGGCGAAAAAATAGACAAGGCCACGCTGGTGCCTTCGCGCTCCTTCGAAGTCGGCGACCCGACCAGTCAGAATCTGGTGACGATCGAACTGGTGGGTTCCGACGCGTCAGGACCCAGGCCGCGCGAGACGAGCAATCCCGAAGTCATGGAGGCCACGTCGGACTCAGGCGCCCGACTTGCAGCCAGCGCGCCCGCGCCCGAGCCTGGCATGGGGCTCGCTGAAACCAAGTCCAGGGCGATGCTCGAAGCGGAGGCGGCGCGATATCGCTACAAGTGCGCGAAGCTCGAGTTGGAGATCGTGCAACTGCGCAAGAAGCTGGAGGGCCTGGGGCAGGTGGATTCGCAGGGCTCGGCGACGGTCGAGTTCAAGGGGAATTTCAAGGCGGAGAAACCGAAGGTGGATCCGCCGAAGCCGGGGAGTTCGGGGGGCTAGAAGCCAATCAGGGGGCGTCGCGCACGATTTCGACGGCGCGATCTGTGGCGAGGGCCAGGGCGAAGTCCGCTGAGTTCGCTAGCGTGCGCGGTAACCACACGCGGCCGTCGACTTCGACGGATGCGCCGACTTCGAGCGAGCCGGGCAGGAAAACCGCGAATTTGTCCGGTCCGAGCGACATGCCTTGGCCGCTGGCTTTCATCACACTTTCTTTCGCGCTCCACAGGCTAAAGAAAGCCAGGACCTGATCCTCGCGCGAGGCCTTGGTCCAAGTTTCGAATTCTTCCGCGGTCATGACCCGACGGGCCAGCGGGGCATCGACGCGTGAGGCTCGGATTTCCTCGGCGTCCAGGCCGAGTTCGAAGCTGCCGACGGCGACGAGCGCGTGTTCGCCGGTGTGCGTCAGGCTGAAGTGCAGTTCCGCCTGCTTCACGCGCGGTTTGCCCTGCGGGCCGAGTTCGAATTCCAGCGCGGCGGGCCGGCGGCCGAGTTCGTCGGCCAGGACTTCGCGCAGGAATCCATGGGCGGCGATGAACCGGCGGCGGTGTTTGTCGAAGACGAAGCGCGCCGCCCGCGCGTTCTCGGCCGCAGCGAGCACGGCCGCGAAACGGGCCAGCGCTGCTTCGCCAAGCTGGCCTGAGTCCAGCGCGTACAGCCGAACTTGCGTTTTGATGCCCATGCGCGAGCGCAGAGTGTCGCTCGCGCCGCCCCGCCTGTCAGCGGGATTCTGCGCGCCGCTCTTCGATCTATGATGCGCGCGATGTCGGAAGAACCGCGCTGGAGCCTGGAAGGTGCGCCCGAGAAGCCGGGCGTCTACCTGTTTCGCGATGCTTCGGGCGCGGTGCTCTACGTCGGCAAGGCGCTTTCGCTGCGCGCGCGACTGCGCAGTTATCGGCGGGCCGGCGGCGACGGACGATTGATGATCCGCTTCCTGAACGAGGACGCGGCCGCGGTCGAGTGCATCGTCACGCGCACCGAGGGGGAGGCGCTGCTGCTCGAGGACACGCTGATCAAGACGCACAAGCCGCCGCACAACGTGCGGCTCAAGGACGACAAGTCGTTCTTGATGTTGCGCCTCGATGCAGGCGAGAGTTTTCCGCGCTTTCGTTTCGTGCGTGCCCACAATCCCGATCGTTCGCGGCACGGCGAGCCGCTCGGCCGGGTGCGCCTTTTCGGTCCGTTCGCCAATTCGCGCTCGCTGCGGCGCACGCTCGCCGACCTGCACCGCGTGGTGCCGCTGCGCGATTGCCCGGACTCGGTGTTCGTCAACCGTTCGCGACCGTGCATGAAGCATCAGATCGGACTGTGCGCGGCGCCCTGCGTCGGCTTGGTCACGCGCGAGGAGTACGCCGTGCTGGTGCAGCGCGCCGAACGCATTCTCAGCGGCGACATCGCCGAGCTGGAGAGCGAACTCGACGGTCGCATGCGCGCGGCGAGCGAAATCCAGGAATACGAGCGCGCCGCGCAATGGCGCGATCGCCTGGGCGCGCTGCGCAATACGGTCGAACGCCAGGGCGTGCGGCCCAGCGACACGATCGAACGCGACGTGCTCGCGCTGGTCCGCTCGGGCGCCGATGCCGTGTTGCACCGGCTCTCCTTTCGCGCGGGCCGACTGAACGAGAGCCGTTCGCACCGGTTCCGTTCGGAACTGCCCGACGACGAATTGTGGAGCAACGTGATCACGTCGTTGTACGGCGCCGGCAAGCCGCCGCCGCCCAGCGAAATCGTGCTCGACTCCGAGCCCGCGGACGTCGAATTGTTCCGGCATCTGTTCGGCGAGGGAACGCGCTGGATCGTGCCGCAATCCGGCGAGCGCCGGCGCATGCTCGATCTCGCGCGCGAAAACGCGCGCTCGGCGCTTGGTTTTCACAAGGGTACGCGCGCGGCCGAGGAAGAGGCGCTCGAGGCGCTGGCCGAGTTGCTCGACCTGCCCGGAGCGCCTGAAGTGATCGACTGTTTCGACATCTCGACCCTGCAGGGCCGCCACACTGTGGCCAGCCGCGTGCGCATGCGCTCGGGCCATCTCGACAAGTCGGGTTACCGCCGTTTCAAGCTGCGCACGGTCGTCGGTCAGGACGATTTCGCTTCGTTGCGCGAGGTCGTCGGCCGCAGTTTGCGGCGCGGCGCGAAGGACAACGAGCTGCCCGATCTGGTGGTGATCGACGGCGGTGCGCAGCAACTTCAAAGCGCGCTCGAGGCGCGCGCCGAAGCCGGCGCCCACGACGTGACGATGATCGGGCTCGCCAAGGCGCGCTCGGAGCGCAGCGTCAAGGGCCGTGTCAAGGCCGCCAGCGAAGAGCGCGTCTTCCTGCAGGGCGTCGAAGAGCCGCTGGAATTGGGCCGCAATTCCCCGGCGCGACTGTTGCTCGAGCGCATCCGCAACGAAGCCCATCGATTCGCGATCACCTACCACCGCAAGGAACGCGGCCGCATCCGCTCGCAGCTGGATTCGATCGAAGGGCTCGGGCCGGTCAAGCGTCACGCGCTGCTCGCGCGCTTCGGATCGGTCGCGGGCATTCGCGAGCAATCGGCGGAGTCGCTGGCCAGCGTGCCGGGCATCAGCCCGAAACTCGCCGACGCCATCCTCGAAGGCTTGGCGTGACCCGCTAGGCCCGCGGATGATAGAGCCGGTGCAGGGCGAGCAATTTTTCGCCGTCGACGTGCGTGTAGATCTCCGTCGTCGAGATCGACGCGTGGCCGAGCATCTCCTGCACGCTCCTCAAGTCCGCGCCGCCTTCGATCAGGTGCGTCGCGAAGGCGTGGCGCAGCGTGTGCGGCGAGACCTCGCCGCGCACGCCCGCCGCCTGCGCCGCGCGCCGGACTACGCGCCAGGCATTCGATCGATCGAGCGGCGCGCCGCTCTTGGTCAGGAAGACTTCCGCCCGCTGGCGATGTCCCTTCAACGTCGTGCGGCCTTCCTTCATCCAGAGCTCGAGCGCGGCGCGCGCGCGTTCGTTGCACGGCACCAGACGCACTTTGCGTCCCTTGCCGGAGAGCCGCAGCACACGCAACGAGGGTTCAATTCCATCGGTACACAGTCCGGTGGCTTCGCTGACGCGTGCTCCGGCCGCGTAAAGAACTTCGAGCAGTGCCGCGTCGCGCTGGCGGCGCCAGGGCGCCAGGGACGCGTCGGTCAGCGGCGCAGCGAGCAAACGTTCGACCTCGCTGACCTCCAGCGATTTGGGCAGCGCGCGCGCCAGGCGCGGCGAGCGCACCAATGCCGTCGGATCGAGCGTGAGCTTGCCTTCTGCTATCAGGTGCGCGAACCAGACGCTGGCTGCAGAAAGTCGGCGCGCCACGGTGGTCGGCGCGAGCCCGGCCGCGCGCAGGGACTCCAGCCAGCCGTAAATCAGGTTGCGATCAAAGTCCCCGAGCTTCCGAACCCCACGCTGTGCGGCCCAGGCGATCAGGGCGCGCAGATCGCCTTTGTAAGCGGCGAGTGTATTGCGCGACAGCCCGGCCTCGACCCGCAGGGCGATCAAGAAGTCGGCCAGGGCCCGTTCGATATCGGGCACGGCGGGCGAAGCGGGGGAGTGCATGGTCGGTCGCCCAGAGCGTCCCTGGCCGGACTCTCCGGTGCAAGCCAGATCGCCGCTTGACGTTCCAGAACTCGCCACCATAATGCTGCGCCCCTCGGGGCAGGCAACCCGAACACGGGCTCCCGCTCAGGCGAAGAGGCATGCAGATGTCCGACGCCGCCCGGAAGCTCCCAATCGACATTCCAGAGACCGTTCGGAACTTCTGGCACCTCAGGCAATCGGCCCGCTCGCTCGCTCCATGACCAAGAAGCTCAGCGCCAAGGACCTCGACATCTTCCGGAACAGCCTGACGCGTGCGCAGGCGCTGCTTTCGGGGGACATGAGCCAGCTCCAGCAGGAAGTGCTGAGCACGGACAGCGGTTTCGAGACGCGCCCCGGCGATACTTCCGACGGCTACTTCCAGGAGTTCAACCTGGAGTTGCTCGAGCGCGACGGCGACACCCTGCGCGAGATCAACGAGGCCCTCGGCCGCATCGAGCAGGGCACCTACGGCCTGTGCGAAAACTGCCAGGAGCTGATCTTCAAGGAGCGGCTCAAGGCCGTGCCGCACGCGCGCTACTGCATCGAATGTCAGCGCAAGTCGGAACGCGACCTGCTCTAGCCGCCGGCACAAGCGCCCGAGTGAACGACGAGGCTGATTCCCCGGGGGCGGTTACGGCGACGCGGCCTGGGCCGAAAGCCATCGCCGTTCGCATGGCCTGGGTCGCCGGTCTGGTGGCGATCGATCTGTGGTCGAAGGCCTGGGTCTTCGCCCGGCTGGGTCCGCCGCTGCGTCCGGCCGGCGATGCCTCCGTCGTCTTCGACGTCCACGGACACCCGCGCGAAGAGCTGGTCGGCGATTGGCTGGCGTTCATGACCTCGCTGAACCCCGGCATGGCTTGGGGCTTTGACCGCCTGCCCTCGCACGTCCTGGTCTACGGCCGTTGCGCGGCCGTGCTGCTGCTGATCTGGCTCCTGGTGCGCAATCCCGTGCCACGCCGCTGGATGACCGTGGCGTTGGCGCTGGTACTGGCCGGCGCCCTGGGCAATCTGCACGACAACCTGTTCATGAGTTCGGCCTCGAACCGGCCCTTCGGCGAGGTGCGCGACTTCATCGACGTCTACTTCGCGCACTGGGATTGGCACTTTCCGACGTTCAACGTCGCCGACAGCTGCATTTCCGTCGGCGCCGTGCTGCTGTTCCTGGCCAGCTGGCAGAAGGATCGCGAGGCGCGAGCGCCCCGCTGAGCAACGCTCGTAGCGACCGAATTCGCACTCGAGAGAGCGGCGCGAAATCCATGGGCGGTTGCCAAGGACGGTGCGAGCGGTGCAAACTCATGCCGAACGTCGCGCGGCTCCGATGTAGTGTCCGCGCCCGGCGCGATCACGAATTCGCGCGCACCCATCAGACATGCGATTCGAGGATTTGACCCCGGCCCACGTGCGGCGCGCGATCGAGCTCTATCGTGAGCACGCTTGGCCCGCCGGCAGCGTCGGCCAGCCGCCCTCGATCGTGCACGGCCTGGGGGCGGCGAACACGCTGGAGGAATTGTTCGCGCGCTTCGAACGCTCGCGCGACTGCGACATCGAAGGCGCGCGCTCCTATCTGCTGCGGCTGGGCAACCAGCGCTATCCGTTCATGAAATTCGTGGTCCAGGAATACCTGGTCGACAACGAGTTTTTCTTCTCGGTCGACACCCACGACAATCTCGACGTGCGCGCGAATGCGCCTGACTTCGCGCAGTGGCAGGAACTGAAGCAGTTCAATCGCGCGCTCAAGGAGCGCATCGAACTGGCCTGGCAGAAAGCCGCGCTGCCGACCTACGCCGACCTGCGCGCATTGTGCGAGGGCCTCGCGCCCGTCGAGCGCGAGAGCGACAAAAAAATTCGCATCGCGCTGGTCGACGACGAAGAAAGCGTCGCGATCGGCCTGGGCGCGCTGTTGCGCGGTCGCGGTTACGAGGTCGAGTTGTTCCACACCGGCGAGAGCGTGCTCGAGCGCCTGAAGCTCGCGCCGCGCCCCGACCTCCTGATCCTCGACTACGAGCTGCCGGCCCTCGACGGCGAGGCGGTGCTGGCCCAGGTGCGCGCCGACCCGGCCCTGAACGACTTGCCGGTGCTGATGGCGACCGCCTCGTCGATCCAACTCGAGCGGCTTGGGCCGATCAACGGGTTCTTGCACAAGCCCTACCCGCGCCGGCTGCTGTTCAAGACGATTGCACAGTTGACCCTGCGTCCGGCGCGGTCTAGCAACCGGCCCTGACGACCGCGCAGAGCGGTTGGGCCGACGCCGCCCTTCCCTTCGAGCCTCTGCTCCCGTTCAATGTTGCCCCGCTTGCAGAGCGCGAGGGGAAGAGGATTGCCAGACGCGATGAACTTGGAAGCATTCAACGACAAACTCTCGGCCTTCGGCGACGTGGTCGGGCGGCGCCTCAAGGAGATGTTCGGTTCCCATACCGAGCGCCAGGTCAAGGGGCTCGGCCCGATCGTCGCGGAGATCCTGAGCCTCGAGCCTTGGGCCAAGGGGCTCACGCCGGATCAATTCCACGCGCAGACTGCGGAATGGAAGGCGGCGCTCGCGGACGGGCGCACAACGCTCGAGGAAATCATGCCGCGCGCTTTCGCCCTGGTGCGCGAGGCCAGCGTGCGCACGCTCGGCCTACGCCACTTCGACGTGCAGATGGTCGGCGGCATCGTGCTGCACCGCGGCAACATCGCCGAGATGATGACCGGCGAAGGCAAGACCCTGGTCGCGACCCTGCCCTTGTACCTCAACGCGCTGTCGGGCAAGCCGGTCTACCTGGTCACCGTCAACGACTACCTGGCGCGGCGCGACTGCGCCTGGATGAAACCGATCTACGACTTCTTGGGCGTGACGAGCGGGGCGATCCAGTCCAACATGCAGGCGCTCGAGCGCAAGCCGCTGTACGAAAACGACATCGTCTACGGCACGAACTCGGAGTTCGGCTTCGACTACCTGCGCGACAACATGAAGGTGCGCCTCGAGGACCAGGTCCAGCGCCACTTGACCTACGCGATCGTCGACGAAGTCGACTCGATCCTGATCGACGAGGCGCGCACGCCGTTGATCATTTCCGGACCCGCCGAGGAGTCGAGCAGCAAGTACATCCTGGCCGACCGCGTGGCGCGGCGCCTCAAGCGCGACAAACACTTCGAAGTCAAGGAGAAGGAGCGCCAGGTCTCCTTGCTCGAAGCGGGCATCGAAGCCGCCGAACAATTGGTCGGCGTCGATTCGTTCTATTCGCCCGGCAACGAGGACTGGCCGCACTTCCTCGAGAACGCGCTGCGCGCTCACCACCTGTACGCGATCGACAAGGAGTACGTGGTCGAAGACAGCGAGATCGTCATCGTCGACGAGTTCACCGGCCGCAAGATGCAGGGCCGGCGCTGGTCGGACGGTCTGCACCAGGCGATCGAGACCAAACAAGGCATTCCACCGCGCCAGGAAAACCAGACGCTGGCGACGATCACCTACCAGAACTACTTCCGGCTGTTCAAGAAACTGGCCGGAATGACCGGCACCGCGCTGACCGAAGCGAGCGAGTTCTACAAGATCTATCGCCTGGACGTGATCCAGATCCCGACCAACCTGCCGATCGATCGGGCCGACCACAACGACGTGGTGTATTGCACCGAGCCCGAAAAATGGAAGGCGATCGTCGATGAAGTCAGCAAGGTCCACGAACTCGGCCAGCCGCTGTTGATCGGAACGACGTCGGTCGAAAAATCCGAGCTGCTGAGCGGCATGTTGAAGCAGAAGCAGATCGCGCACGAGGTGCTCAACGCGAAGAACCACGAACGCGAAGCCAACATCGTGGCGCTCGCCGGCGCGCGCAAGGCGGTCACGGTGGCCACGAACATGGCCGGCCGCGGCACCGACATCAAACTCGGCGGAAACTTCGAGTGGCGCCTGCGCCGCGCGCTGGAAGAAGCGAGTCTGCGCGAAGGCGACATCGAACATCTGGCGCAGATCGACGAAGTGCGCGCGCGCGTGCGCGCGGAGTGCGACAAGGACCAAGCCCAGGTGCTCGAACTCGGCGGCCTGTATGTGCTCGGCACGGAGCGCCACGAAGCGCGGCGCATCGACAACCAGTTGCGCGGCCGCTCGGGCCGCCAGGGCGACGCGGGCACTTCGCGTTTCTTCCTTTCGCTCGAAGACGACCTGATGCGGCGTTTTTATCGCGACTGGGTCAAGAGCGCGATGCAGCGCATGGGCATGAACGAAGGCCAGCAGATCGAGTCGCGTATGGTTTCGCGCGCGATCGAGAAGGCGCAGAAAAAGGTCGAGGACTACAACTTCGAGATTCGCAAGTCGCTGCTCGAGTACGACGAGGTGATGGACAAGCAGCGCAAGACGATCTACGGCGTGCGCCAGGAAGTGCTCGAGTCGGTCGGCCTCAACGAGAAGGTCGTGGCGATGATGGGCTCGGCGATCAACCGCGCCGGGGGCGTGCACAAGCTCGACGCCGAGGGTTTCGCCGGCTGGTGTCAGCGCACGTTCGGCGTCGAGGTCTCGAAAGAGGCGATTGCCAAGGCCGTGGACAACGAACCGAACATGGAACCGGCGATCGAAGAGATCAAGGCGCTGTACGACGCGCGCGAAAAGGAAGTCGGCGGCGAAACCATGCGCCGGGTCGAGCAGTACCTGCTGCTCAACGCCATCGACAGCAAGTGGAAGGATCACTTGCACGCGCTCGATTCGTTGAAGACCGGCATCGGTCTGCGCGGCTACGGCCAACTGGATCCGAAGAACGAGTACAAGCGCGAGGGCTTCCAGCTGTTCGAGAATCTGTTCGCCGCGGTCGAAGACGAAGTCGCCAGCCTGGTGCTGCGCATTCGCGTCGAGAAACCGCAGCCCGCGGCCTGAAGTCGATGCAATCGCGCGGGGCAGGCCCGTCGGTCGGAACTGCCGGCGAACACGTGCGCGCTCCACAAGCAGCGGACACGCGCGCAATCCGAGCCGACCCCAATCCGGGCTTGCTGCGCTGGCTGCTGCACGGTTTCTACGATCTCGTCTGGTTGTTCGCGGCCTTGCTGGCCTTGCCGTGGTGGGGGCTGCGCATGCTGCGCCAAAAGCCCTTTCGCCAACTGGTTTGCGAGCGACTCGCGCTGCGTTCGCTGCCGGCGCCCGGGCCGCGCCGGCGCGTGCTCGTGCATGGCGTTTCGGTCGGCGAGATCAAAGGTGCCGCGCCGCTGGTGCGTCGCATCCTGGCCGAATTTCCCGACGCCGAAGTCGTGTTGAGTTCGACGACGAGCACCGGCCTGGCCGTGGCGCGACAGGTGTTTCCCGAACACGCCGTGGTGCGCTTTCCGCTCGACATGTCCTTCGTGGCGCGGCGTTTCGTCGCCACGCTGCAGCCGGTCTGCGTGGTGCTGATGGAGCTCGAGATCTGGCCCAACTTCTTGCGCGAGTGCAATCGTGCGGGTGTGCCCGTCGCGGTGGTCAACGGCCGCATCACGCAGAAGAGTTTTCGCCGCTACCGCTGGTTTCGCCGGTCGCTGCCGCAATTCAATCGCATTTCGCTCTTCTGCGTGCAGAGCGAGGCCTATGCCAGCCGCTTCAGCGCGCTGTCGCGCCGGCCCGAGCGTGTGCTCGTCACCGGCAGCATGAAGGCCGATGGCCTGACCATCGGCGAGCGCCATCCGCCCGCGCAACTTGTGGACCTGCTCGGCGGCCGCCCCGGCGAGAAGCTGATCGTCGCCGGCAGCACGCACGATCCCGAAGAGGTCATCGTCGCGCGGGCCTGGCGCGCCGGCGCGCCGGCCGCGCGCCTCGTGCTCGTGCCGCGCCACCCGCAGCGCGCCCG
>JAYUUV010000021.1:0-23869 GCA_043754695.1 Planctomycetota bacterium | reverse complement strand
GCCTCGCGCTCTGCAACCGGCAGCAGATTGATCGCCTGCGCGCAGTAATAGTGCCCGAAGAAATAGAAGTAGCCCGCGTTGGCATAGTAGGCCTCGTGCGGGATCGGACGCATGCGCGCGACGTCGAGGAACTTGTGCTCCTCCATGAATTGACCGATGCCCTCGCGCAACTTGTCAGGCGTCACCGACTTGTCGCCGGTCGCGGCCAAGGCCCAGTTGCAGACTTGGATCCGGCCCAGTGAGCCCTTCACGTTGTTGATCATCTCGCCGCCGGAGATGCGCGGGATCGGATTCAAGTCGTATTCGTAGGCGCCGTTGGGCAAGGCGCAGTTGCGCACGTAAGCCTGCGCGCGCCTGAGCATCGGCTCGTCGATCTTCCAGCCCAGTTTCAATCCGTCGGCCAGCGCGGGCACAGCGCAGGCGGTGGCAAAACTCGTCGCCCACTTCGGCCGCTCGGTCGGATAGGGAAAGTCGTAGTAGCCCCAGCCGCCCGTCGGAACCTGCTGCTGCTCGAGGAACTTCGCGGCGCGCTGCGCGCGCTCGTCGATCTTCGGCCGCCACGCGGGCGTCTGGAAGCGCGCGTCGTTGGCCGCGCGGTCGAGCGCGATGTAGGTGTAGAGCGCGGCCCAGACCGTGTCGTTGTCCCAATCGTTGCCGCGCGAAGGATCGTCGACGGTCAGCATCCATTGCATGCCCTTTTCGAGCACGGCACGCCGTTCGGGAGTTTCCGGCGATTCCATCAACGCCATCAGCGCCAGTCCGTGGGCGCCGATTTGCCAGTCCTTCCAACTCGTGACCGCATAGCCCGAATCGAGCAGTCCCTCGGTGACGCCGTAGCCCCAGTGGCCGTCGGCCGCCTGGGTCTTGGTCAGGAACAACAGCGCGCGATCGAGGCAAACGCGTGCCTCCGCCGGCGTCATGCTCTCGGGCACGGGGTCGAAGTTGCGCACCACCGGCACCTCCTGGCCCTTGGCCGCAGGCGTCTGGGCCGCGAGCGGCAGACAGCCCAGTGCAAACGCGATCGTCGAGGTCAGGGCTGCCATGGGCTCACGCACCCTTCGAGGCGGCCTTCGGGCCCCCCTCGTCTTCGTCTTCGTCGGGCTTCTGCGCGTCGTCGAGTTTGTGGCGCGCGCGCATCAGCTCGAGTTCGTTGTGCGCCTGGGTCTTTTTCAGCTTGTACTCGGCGCTGTTGACGCCGTCCTGGGCTTTCTTGAGCGCCTGGCTCAGCTCGAGCTCCTTCACGGCCAAGGCGTGTGCTTGTTTGTCCGCGGCGCGCTTCTTCGTGAGCTCCGACTCGCGCTGGGCCATCTCCATGCGGAACTTGCCGCGCTGCAACACGAGCTCCTTGGTCATCTTGGCGAAGTCGTCGGCCTTGTACATTTTCATCAGCTCTTCGAGCTCTTGCTTTTGCTCGAGCGCCGATTCGGCGCCGCGCTCGACATCCATCTGCTGGTCTTCGAGCTCGAACAGTCGCTCGACTTTGGTGAAGTGATCGAGATCGCGCTGCGCGGCGTCCTGCCCCTGGTGCGCGCGTTGGAGCTCGAGCTGCGCATCGTGCATCTCGAGTTCCGCGTCCATCTCCGCCAGCGCGAGTTCCATGCGCGCGTAGGTGATTTCGCGCTCCTTCTTCTCGGCCTTTCGCGCAGCCTTCTTCGCACCGGCGGCGGGGCCGGAAACGACCGTGACGTCCTTGCCCCCGGGTCCGGTGGCCGTGACCGTGGTCACGACTTCGGGCTGGCCCGCCCCAGTGGTGGTCGCGGACTTCGCCGTCTTGTCCCTCGCGTCGGCCGTATCGAGCGCGAGCACACACGAGGCTGAAAGGCCGGCCAGGAGCAGGGCCGCACACGAGTGACGAAGCAGACTGGACATAGGCATGATTCTTTGGGGGGACTTGGGACGGGGCTGGCGCCCGAGCGCCCAGCGACGCCGACATGATGTCCCGCGCGCCCCGTGAAGGGAAAGGCCGGGGCGCGTTTTCACCGCAAGCTCACGCGCGGCTCACGGATCCGAAGCGTTCGACAGGCCGGCAGCCGGGCGGGTACGCTGCACGCTTCCCCCTGCACGGACGACGACTCCCATGACCCACGGAAACTTTCAGGTCCCCACACCCGTCAACGAACCCGTGCGGGCCTACGGCCCCGGTTCGCCTGAAAAAATCTCGCTCAAGGCCGAGCTGGCGCGCCAGTCGGCTGAAGTGATCGAGATCCCGCTGATCATCGACGGCGCAGAGATTCGCACCGGCCTGACCCAGGCGGTCACGCTGCCGCACGCGCACCGCCAGCGTGTCGCGCTCGTGCACATGGCCGGCGCCAAGGAAGCCGCCTTGGCTTGCGAAGCCGCCTCGCGCGCGCGCCACGATTGGGAACGGCTGCCCTGGCAGGAGCGCGCGGCCGTGATGCTGCGCGCCGGTGAATTGCTGGCCACGACCTGGCGCGATCGAATCAACGCCGCGACGATGCTCGGTCAATCGAAGACCGTGCACCAGGCCGAGATCGACGCGGCCTGCGAAGCGATCGACTTCTTGCGCTTCAACGCGCATTTCGCCGCGCGCCTGTACGCCGAGCAACCCGCTTCCGCGCCGGGCATGTGGAATCGGCTCGAGCACCGGCCGCTCGATGGCTTCGTGTTCGCGATCACGCCCTTCAATTTCACCTCGATCGCCGTCAACCTGCCCTCGGCGCCGGTCTTGATGGGCAACACCTGCGTCTGGAAACCGGCGACGACTTCGGTGCTCTCGAATTGGCACATGATGAAGTTGTTCGAAGCGGCCGGCCTGCCGCGCGGAGTGATCAACTTCCTGCCCGGCCCCGGCGCGGTCGTCGGCGACGCCGTGCTCGGCGACAAGCGCCTGGCCGGTGTGCACTTCACCGGCTCGACCGGCACGTTCAACGGCATCTGGAACACGGTCGCGAAGAACTTCGGGCACTATGGGCAATATTCGCGCTTGGTCGGCGAGACTGGTGGCAAGGATTTCATTTTCGCGCACCCGTCGGCGGACGTGCAGGCCCTGTGCGTGGCCCTGTTGCGCGGCGCCTTCGAATATCAGGGACAAAAGTGCTCGGCCGCGAGCCGCGCCTATATCCCGAAAAGCCTTTGGAAGGAAGTCCAGGCGCGCCTGGGCGCGATGCTGGCCGAAGTGAAAATGGGCGACGTGTGCGATTTTTCGAACTTCGTCGGCGCCGTGATCGACAAGAAATCCTTCGCTCAACAGAAGGGCGCGATCGCCGCCGCCGCGCAGTCGCCCGATGCGAAAATCGTCTTCGGCGGCAAGTGCGACGACTCGCACGGCTGGTTCGTGGAGCCGACCGTGATCGAAGCCAAGGATCCGAAGTACGCGACCATGTGCACGGAGTTGTTCGGGCCGGTGCTCACGGTGCACGTCTACGCCGACGGCAAATTGAGCCAAGCCTTGGAGAGCGCCGCGACCGGTTCGGAATATGCGCTGACCGGCGCGGTTTTCTGCGAGGACCGCCTGGCCCTGACGCCGATGATCGACACGCTGCGTTTTGCCGCGGGCAATTTCTACGTCAACGACAAGCCGACCGGCGCGGTCGTCGGCCAACAGCCCTTCGGCGGTTCGCGCATGTCGGGAACCAACGACAAGGCGGGCTCGATCCTGAACCTGATGCGCTGGGTTTCGCCGCGCACGATCAAGGAAACCTTCGTTCCGCCCCGCGATTGGCGCTATCGATTCCTGGACGAAGCCTGATTTTCGGGGCGGGCGCGACTTTTGCAGTCACGCTCGCGCGGGCTGGGGCAAGATGAGTGCGGATGAAGCCCCGCACGATCGAAGCCGCGTTCGCGGAGTTTTGCGAGCGCTGCGACCCAGCCGCCATGGCCGAGGTCTTCGACCGGGCGGCGCCGGAGCTCTTGCCGCTCGCCCGCCGCCTGACGCGCGGCCGGAGCGAGGCCGACGATCTGATCCAGGAAACTTTCCTTGCGGCCATCGAACATCGCGAGAGCTTCGATGCCTCGCGCACCTTGATGCCCTGGCTGGTCGGAATTCTCGTACGCCAGGCCAGCAGCGCCCGCCGCCGCTCCCAGCGCGACATCGATCCTGGGCGCATGGCGTCGCGCAGCCAGTCGGGGCCGGACGAGGACGCTGAGGCACGCGAGTTCCAGAGGATCGTCATGGAAGCGCTGGGCCGACTTTCGAGTCGCGACCGCGCGGTGCTCGTGCCGCTGCTCTTCGACGGCAAGCGTGCGGTGCAGATCGCGCGCGAACTCGGCAGCCGGCCGGACACGATCCGCATGCGCATTCACCGCGGCCTGGAACGGCTGCGGCAACTCCTTCCGGCTGGTTTTGCCCTGCCGGGTTTCTTTCACCCCGGCCGTGGGCTGAACGAAGTCCGCGCGCAAGTGCTGCGCGCGGCGGCCAGGCATGGCGCCGCGCCCATCGCCGTGCCGGTCGCGGCGGGAACTTCGACCGGATTCGGCGCTGTGTGGCTCGTGTTGGCCTTCGCCTGTTCGCTGCTGTTCTTGTGGAAGGTCGCCGAGCCCTGGCTGCGCAGCGCGCCCGAAGTGCCGGGCGCGGAGGCGTTGGTGCAACCGAGCACAGCGAAGCTGCCCGTGCGCGATGTGCCGGACATCGATCCGACGGCATCGCGAGAAGTGGCCGCAGCTCCCGTGCTGCCGGTGCCCGAGCCCGTTTTGCCGGCGGACGAGTATTGGCTCGCCGGCCTGGTGTCGGGCCTTCAACCCGCTGATTTCGCCGCGGCGAAGGTCGAGGTCCGTGGCCTTGGGCCGCAGCCGATCGCGCTGTCCGTCGGGGCGGAACTCGGCGCAGCAGGGAGCTACGAAGTCAACGTGACGCGCCTCGCCAGGCTCGGCGCGCGCCGGCTGCTCGTGCTCGTCGATCACCCGAGCTATCTGCCGGCACAGCTGCGCGTGGAGCTCGATGGCTCGCCGCGCGTGAACGCAAACCCGATCGAGTTGCAGGCTGCCCGCGTGGTCCAGGGAAAGGTGCTCGCGCCCGATGGAACGCCGGCGGCCGGCGTGCGTGTCGGGCTCTACTCGCTCAGTCCTGGAAACCAGGACGTGATGCCGATCGACAAGCTCAACACCCGGGCGGACGGAGCGTTTCGACTGCGCGCGCAGGCCAAGGGCGCCTATGCCGTGATCGCTTTCCGCGAAGGAATTCGGCCGGCCTCGCGCTTCATCGATTTGAACGCGGCCCTCGTCGATCTGGGCGCGCTGCGCCTTGAAGCGGGACTATCGATCGCCGGCACGCTGCACGCAGCGCCTGGAGTCGAGCTCGAGGGCACGCAGCTGCGCTGCGAGGCCGTCAAGCCGCCCGGCGAACGCCGCCTGCGACTTGCCGACCGACGTTTCCTGCGCATCGGGGACAGCATCGAGATCGCGACCGCGATGGCGACCTGCGACGCGCAGGGACATTTCGAATTCAGCGGCCTTGGTCCGCAGCTGTGCGATATCGGCGTCGAGCGCATGTCCGGTGTCGACGCGACTCCGTGGGATCCGGCGAGGTTCGGATTGTTTGGCGCCGCGAGCGCCGTGCGCGCGCCTCGCTTCGACCTGCAACTGGAGCTGCCTTGGTCGCTTTTCGACCTCGAAGTTCCCGCGCTGACGCAGGCGGGTCAGGGTCGATTCGCTATGCCCGAAGATTTCGCGGTCGATATCGCGATGACAGCGGAGCCGGGCCGCGAAGCGGGATCCGCGAACAACCTGCGACTGCGGCCCCTGCCTGGAACGCACACTTGCTTGCAGGTGCACCCGGGCGCGAGCTACGACATCAAGCTGCGCGGCTGCACGAGCGGCGGCGCTGCGGACTTCACCCTGGTCGCGCCGCAGAGCGGAATCAGCACGAAAATCCCCTTGGAATTCAACCCGGCCGGCGTGGGCGCGGCGCTCGTGCTCGAGTTGGGTGGAAGCGATCTGGCTGCCGCCGAGCCGATCGGCGTGGGCTTTTTTCCGATCGCCGCGGGTGCTGCGGCGTGGGAGCGGGATGCTGAGCAGACGAGCGGTGTGCTCTTCGAGCGCAACGCCACGCTCGATCCGTCCAATCGCGTGAGCTTCGCCGACCTGCCAGCCGGACTTTGGCGCGTGCAAGTGCGCGTCGGCGGCACCTACGCGCGTTCCTTCGGCTTCGTGCTGCCGGCCGTCCTCGATGTCGATCTCGCTCCGGGGATGACGAGCAATCGTTCGGTCCCGATCGAACGCGGCGGACGTGCGCGCATGATGGTGCTCACTGCCAGCGGCGCTCAGTCCACAGCCACGGCGCGCTTGTTCGATGCGGCAGGCGTCGAGCATGCGCTGCAACTGATGGCGCTCGAGCCCGAGAGCGCGCGCGAAGAACCCGGCCGGGTCGTGCTCGACGCCCCCAACGATTTCGGCCCGCTGCGCCCGGGCACCTGGCGCATGGAACTGAGTTCAATGTGGCACGAAACCATGAACGTGCCCTTCGAAATCAAGCTCGGCGAAGTCACCGAGTTCTCCGTCGAACTGAAAGCGCGTTAGTCGCCCCCGGGGACCGGCACACCTTTGAATTGTTGCCAGACCGTGCTGGCTCGACATGCGCAACGCGCCGTACGCTGGCGCGATGCACGAAGCCAATTCCTTCCGTCGCCGGAACTTCCTGGTCGGCGCCGCCGCCCTGCCGCTCGCATCCGCGTGCCGTTCGACGCCGACACCCGCCGCCGCTGACGAAAAGGCACGCCTCGACGACCTGCTCCGCAACCTGAGCGATCAAAGTTCCAGCATCTCCCCCATCGACGAATCGGAGCGCAAGCTCCGCCGCGCACGGCTCGGCCTCGCGCTCGAATCGGCCGGTTGCCAAGCCCTTTTCTGCGAAGCCGGCGCGACGATGACCTGGCTGTGCGGCGTGTCGTGGGGATTTTCCGAGCGCACCTTTGGCCTCATCGTTTTCGCTGACGGCTCGCACGCCTGGATCTGTCCTGCGTTCGAAGCCGAAAAAGCGCGCCTGCGCATCGAAGGCGAAGGCAAACCAGGCGGCAAAGTCGTCAGCTGGAACGAACACGAATATGCGTTCGATCCGTTGGCCAGCCTGCTTCGCGAGCATCGGGTGGAGCGCGTGGCGCTCGATCCACAGACGCGCCTGTTCATCGCCGATCGCCTCGGTGCGGCCTTCGGTCGCGAACGCGTGCTCTGCGGCGCAAGCATCGTCGCCGACGTGCGCATGGTGAAGGAACCCCACGAGCTGGCCCTGCTGCGCAAGGCGAACGAGCTCACGAAGCTCGCACTGGGCGAAGTCGCAAGACATGTCCACGCCGGAATGCGCACCGCCGACATCGCCGCGCTGGTCGCGCGCGCGGAGGAACGCCTCGGGCTCGTATCGGTGTGGAATTTGACGCTGGTCGGCGCGGCGGCCGCCTATCCGCACGGTGAATTGTCAGAACAGAAGCTCGGCAAGGGCGACCTGCTGCTCGTCGACACCGGCGGCTCGCTGCACGACTACCAGAGCGACATCACGCGCACCTGGGTTGGCGAAGGCACTCCGCGCGAACGCGAGGAACGCGCCTGGCATTCGGTGCGCTCCGCCCAGAAAAAAGCCTTCGAAGCCATGCGGCCGGGTATCGAGTGCGGCTCAATCGATCGCATCGCGCGCGCATCGATCGCCGCCGACGGCTGGGGCGGCGACTACACGGTCATGGGCCACCGCCTCGGCCACGGAATCGGCCTGGAGGGACACGAAGATCCCTACTTCGACGGCGGAAGCACGGTTCTCTTGCGCCCTGGCATGACCTTTTCCGACGAACCTGGAATCTATGTCCTGGGCGAGTTCGGCGTTCGCATCGAAGACATCGTCGCGATCACGGAGAGCGGCGCGGAAGTCTTCGGTCCCTGGCAGGAAAGTCCGCTGACGCCGTCCTAGACGCGCGCGGCTAGCTGCGGCCCTTGCCGCGCTTGGGCTTCTTGACGCGGCCCTTGGCCAGGATCTTGCCGGAGCCCATGCCCATCTTGAGGACGCGCAGGCGGCCGCGGGTCGGGCCACCGCCCTTGATACGAGAACGTGCCATGGAAGATCGGAGTGAACGGTTTTTGAAGGTTTGGCGTGCGCGCAGGTTCTTGCCGACGCCGTGGAAGCCGGGGAGCGTAACCCGGGCGCTGGAATGCGGCAAGCGTGATGCCGCACCGGCCCTCAATTTCCCGTGTAGCCGAGGTTCTTGAGCGCGTCGGCGTTGGTGTAGCCGGTGCCCTGCTGATCCTTGGCATCGTCCGCCTGCCAGCGCGAGCGGAACGACTCCAGCGCGGCCTTCAGCGCTGCCACGATGTCGGGATGCGCCGCAGCGACGTCCTCCAGACTGAGCTTGTCCTTGGAAACATCGAAGAGCTGAAAGAACTGCTTGTCGCCGAGTCCGCGCCTGACCAGCTTCCAGGGCCCGAGGTAGAAGGCCAGCGTTACATCCGTGCTGTGCATCTGATCCCGGTCCTCGACCAGGATCGGGCGAGTTTCCTTCGGGGCCGCTTCGACGACGCTCAGCGCGTTGAGCCCCAGATAGTGGGCCGGCGCCGCCAGACCGGCGATGGCGAGCAGCGTCGGAGCGACGTCGACGCCGCTGATCGCTGCTGAGCTGCGCGCGCTGGGCGGCGACTGCGCGCCGGGCAGATGCACCAGGAAGGGAATGTGCACCTGCGGTTCCAGAATGTCGTTGTGCTCGTAGCGGCCGCCTTCGCCGAAGGCTTCGCCGTGGTCGGCGCACATCAGGACGGCGGTCTTCTGCTGTGCAAGATCGAGGCCGGAAAGGAAGCGATCAACGTTCAAGTCGAGCTCGGCCATTTCCGCGTCGTACAACTCGCGCAGGTGATCGTCGTCGCGCGACTGCATCTTGTAGTGCACGGGATACTTGTCCGAACGCACGTGGAAGCCGTCGACCGGCCCGTCGTAGGGCTCGACCCACTTCGCGCGCTCCGCGTCCTCCGGCAGGTAGGGCCAGTGCACGTCGTAGAGATTGATCATGCAGAACCAGGGCCGCGGATCGCCGTTGTGAATCCAGCGCTCGGCGTTCTCGAGCACTTCACCCGCCGGCCGGAAAAAATCCTGGAACCAGTGCGGCTGACCGTTCTGCGAAAGCGGCGGACCCAATTTCGCGAGCAGCGACTGCAGATCGTGGACCAGGGCCCAGGCGCGTGTGTCGCAGACCGGCGGATCGACCAGGTCATCGTAGTGTTCGAAGCCAAAGCTCATGCCCGTCGGCGCGGTGAGCACGCCGGTGCCGACAAAGGCAGCCGTGCGATAACCCGCCGCACGCAAATTCGCCGCCACCGAAGGCGTCTTGCCCGGCGAGATGCGCTGGCGCGTCATGCGCGCGCCGTGATCGGAGGGATAGACGCCGGTCAACATCGAAAGGTGCGAAGTCAGCGTGTAGCGCGAGGCAGAACGCGCCTCTTCGAAGACGATCGACTCGGCCGCGAGTTTCTCGAGTTGCGGCGTGGTCTTGCGCTCATAGCCATAGATCGAGAGCGATTGCGCGCGCGTCGTGTCCCAGATCAAGAGCAGCAGATTCGGTTTGCCTTTCGCTTCAGGCTTCAACGCCTCTGGCGTGTCCTGGGCCGGCGTCCAGAAGAAGCCCAGCGCCAGCGAACTCAGCCCAAGTCCCGCGGCGATGCCGACGGCGCGCCAACGGCCGGCGAGCCAGTTCAGTGAAAAAAGGATCGCGGCCAGCAGCACTAGCGCCGCGAGCACTTCGAACCAGGGCCGAATCTGCTTCAAGCCCGCGAGTCCCCCGCCGAGATCGCTGAACGCGTCCAGGCGCCAATGCGCGAGCACCGGTCCGAGCGTGAAAAACGCGAGCAGCGTCGCGCACTGCGCGGCATTGAACGTCGCTCCGCCGCGCTCGCGGCGGGCGATGCAAATGCGCGTCGGGAGCAGCGCGATCAGGCCGAAGCCAAGCCACAGCAGCAGCGTCTCGAGGAACAGCGCCGCGCTCAAGTCGCGATGCGGCAAGCGCACGCGGACGAAGACCGTGTCGATCGCAGCCGCGACGATGGCGACCAGGGGAAGTTGAAGAAGCAGACGGCGCATCGGCGAAGGTTCTAAAGGATCGCTTGCACAGGTCCAAGGCTCGGGACCCGCTTCGCGCCCGACAGCTTCGGCCAAAGGGCCCTAGCGGGATGAGCGCCCGCGAAAAAACAGCTCGCGTCCGGCCCAGATTGCCAGCGCGGTGGCCCCGGCCTCGTCGAGGTTGCCGACCACAGGGAGATTGTCGGGCAAGAGTTCGAAGATGCCCAGGCCCGGATTGAGGATGTAGAGCACGCACAGGGCCAGCAGCACGAAGAGACTGAAACTGCGCAGCTTCGACGGCGGCGGCGGCGGCGCAGCAGGGTGTGTGGAAAGCTGGGTGTCCATCGTCGAAGCCAGGCCGCGCGAGCTACAGCCGCGGCGCTGCGATCATTAGACTGCACGCGATGGGACGGCGCATCTTTGTCGGAGACATTCAGGGTTGCCGCGAGGAATTGGAGCGCCTGCTCGAGCTGCTGCGCTTCGACCCGGCGGCGGACGAGCTGCAGCCGGTCGGCGATCTGGTCAATCGCGGACCCGATTCGCTGGGCACGCTGCGGCTCTTGAAAAAACTCGGCGCCATGGGCGTGCTCGGCAATCACGATCTGCATCTGCTGCGCGTAGCCCGCGCCGGGCGAGCGCTGCGCGCCACGGACACTTTTGGCGATGTGTTAGCGGCTGAGGACCGCGAGGTGTTGCTCGACTGGCTGGCGCGGCTGCCGCTGGCGCGCAGTTGGAACGACGTCTTGCTGGTCCACGCCGGCGTCTCGCCGGTCTGGTCCGATCCGGAGGCCACGCTCAGGGCGCACGATCCACTGCGCGCGAATCCTGACCTCGATTTCGCGACCCGCGTGCGCTACTGCGACAGCCGCGGCCGCCGCCCAGAACACGACGATCCCCCGCCCCCCAAGCCGTACCGTCCCTGGTTTGAATGGCCGCGTGCGGCAACGCTGCAGTCCAAGACCGTCGTCTTTGGACACTGGGCGGTGCGAGGACTGCTGGTCGAACCCGGACTTCGCGGATTGGACTCTGGTTGCGTGTGGGGCAAGTCGCTGAGCGCCTGGATCGCGGAGGAAGACCGCGTGTTGTCAGTGCCGGCGCGCAAGGCCTACGCGGCTTTCGGCGACTGAACCCGGCCCGCGGCGCCCAGGTTCGCGCAACGCAGGCTGATCCAAATAAACAACGGCATCGCCAGTCCCCAGGCCAGCGCGACCAAGGCGACGCTGCGCCAGGTCGGCTCGAAGAATGCGACCGCAGACGTCCGCGCGGCTCCAGCGTAGGACAGCGGTGCACCGACAGCACCCAAGAGCGCTGCAATCCTGTACCGGCCCTGCATCCACGACATCGAACTGTGGAAAGTCGTCGCGAAGATCGCCCACATCGCAAGAATCCAGCCGGGAGCCAGCACACCCAAGAGCGGCGCTCCGCGGTAATGCAGGACAGCACCGTGAGCCAGCGCCGTGTCCAACAACAGGCCCAGCGGCGGCACGATCGCGAACAGCAGCCCGTCGCGGCGCGGATTGTCCGAAATCCAGGACAGGTGCAGCGCGAGCGAAGCTGCCACGAAAGCGAACGCCAACCAGGCCCAGGACTGTTCCACGCTGAGCACGAGCGCGAACCAGCCCGCCTGGAACAGCACGAAGTTGGCGACTTTCTTCACGCCAGCGCCGCAAGCAGCGGCGCGCGTCGGTTGTTCGGCTTGGCGAAAAGGATCTGCACGTCGCCGAGCACGCGTTCCTCGAAGCCGCCTTCGCAATAGGCCAGGTAGTACTCCCACATGCGCGCGAAGCGATCGTCGAAGCCCTGGCGGCGAACGTCTTCGAGCCGCGCCAGGAAGCGTGTGCGCCAGGCGCGCAACGTCGGCGCGTAGTGCGGCCCGATGTCCTCGAGCTGCGCGATCTTCATGTCGGTGACGCGCGTCGTGCGCTCGGCCAGCGCGCCGACCGAGGGAATGAAACTGCCTGGAAAAATATGCTTCTGGATGAAGTCGACATGGCGCAAAGCCTGCGCGTAATACTGATCCTGGATCGTGATCGCCTGCAGCAGCATGGCGCCGTGCGGGGCCAAAAGTTCGCTGCAGCGGCGCATGTACGTATCGAGGAAGCGCTCGCCGACGGCTTCGATCATTTCGATCGAGACCAGCTTGTCGAAACGACCGCGCAGATCGCGATAGTCCTCGAAAAGCACCGTGATGCGCTCGGAAAGTCCGGCCTGGCGGATGCGCTCGGTGGCAAGCGCGTGCTGCTCTTTTGAGATCGTGGTGGTCGTGACCTTGACGCCGTAGTGTGCCGCGGCGTAAATCGCCATGGAACCCCAGCCCGTTCCGATCTCGAGCAACTCTTCGCCTGGGCGCAGGTCCAGTTTTCTGCAGACACGTTCCAGCTTCGCCACTTGAGCTTCCTCGAGACTCGCCTGTGGGCGCTCGAAGATCGCACACGAGTACATCAGCGACTCGTCGAGGAACAAGCGGTAGAAGTCATTGCCCAGGTCGTAGTGCGCGGCAATATTTTTCTTCGAGCCCGCGCGTGTGTTCGAACGCAGCGCGTGCAGCAATTTCAGGCCCGGCTGCGCCAGCCGCGCGAAACCGCTTTCGAGACCATTCAGCACGTTGCGGTCGCGCACCAGGATGCGCATCAAGCACACAAGCTCGTCGCAACTCCATGCTCCGCCCATGAAGCCCTCGGCAGCCGCGACGCTGCCACCGAGCACGAAGTCGACGTAGAGCGCCGGATCGACGACCACGACGCGCGAGCGCAGTTCGTGCGCCGTCGGCCCGAATTCGCGCACGCCGTCGGCGTCGACCCAAGTGACGTGTCCGCCGCTCAATTTTTCGAGGCGCTGGAACAATTGTCCGCGCGCCGCGCGCTCGAAGCTCGAGAGCGGACGTTGAGCGCCGCGGACCTGGAGCGATTCTCCGACCGCTTTCGCGACTGAGGGGGCTGCTTCGAGCGTCAGTTGTGCGGTCAGCTTCGTCATGTGGCGGCCTCGTCTGGCTTCACGTTCGTTTCGGGACAGAGCGGATGGGGAAAGAACGTCGCGCCCTTGAGCCGCAAACGCAGCGCTTGCCAATAGATCGCGGCGATCGTCTTGAAGGACATCAGCGGATGCAGCGCGAGCGCGAGCGCGGCACTCGTAGCGGACCAGGCGCGAGACTCCATGCGCAGCTCGGAGCTGAAGATCAGCGCCCCGCGCTCGAAGTTCTTCATCGAGATGGAAATCTGCGGCCCGAACGAGCTGAAGATCCACTCGTATTCGAGCTGCATCGGAAAGAAGGGCGAAATGTGGAAGTCCTTGGCGAAGCGGAACTTCATCCGGCCGTCGGGCCCGTGTTCGGCGTCGCGCGCGCAGAGCACATAACAGTGCTGCTCGCCCCAGGGTGTGTTGTTGATTTCTGCCACGATCGCCTGCGTGGCGCCACTTGCATCGAGGCAGAAATAGAAACTGACCGGATTGAAGACGTAACCGAAGTGGCGCAGCTGGGTCAGCAGCACGATGCGTCCCTCAGGCGCGCTGCCCGTGCGTTGGCGGACGAGTTCGCGCACGCAATCGGCAAGCGGCCGCGCCGGATCGCCAAGGTGGTCGCCACGGCGGAAGGCAGCCAGATTGAAATGCTCCGCGGACCACAGCCAACGCCCCTTGAAGAGCGCGGGCAATTCGCCAAGCTCGAGGCCGACCAGGAAATGCCCGTAATTGAAGCGGTGCGCGAGCGAGCCAAGGCGCACGTGGAAAACGCGACCGGTGTAAAACGCGCTGGTCCAGGCTCGCGCATTCATCGCGCGACCTCGAGTGCCAGCGCTCGCGCTGCTTCGAGACCCTGGCCGAAAAACTTGCCGACGTCGAGCGCGCTGTTCACGCCATCCTCGTGGAAACCAAAACCCCAGTAGGCGCCGCAGTAGTGCGTGCGCCGCACGCCGCTGATCTCGCGCTTGCGACGCTGGGCCGCGACGCTGGCCGGGGTGTACTGAGGATGGTGATAAACCATGCGCCGCAGCACCTTCGCCGGATCGATCGCGCGAGTGTGGTTGAGGGTCACGATATATTGCTCGTCGCACTGCAGCGACTGCAGCGAATTCATCCAGTAGCTGACCGTCGCGCGCCCGTGATTCGCATGTCCCTCGCGCGGCACGTGATAATTCCAGGCTGCGCGCGCCAGCGGGCGGCGCGGCAGAAGTCGCGCGTCGGTGTGCAAGACCGCTTCGTTCTCCTGATATTTGATCGCGCCCAGGACCTGGCGTTCGTCCGAGGAAGGATCCTCGAGCAGCGCGAGCGCCTGATCGGAGTGCGCCGCGATCACCACATGATCGAAACGCAGGCGCTCGCCCGAATGCAGACGAAGTTCGGCCTCGCCTGGGTGGCGCCGGATGCCGCGCACCGGGCAATTGCGATGAATTCGCCGTTCGAATGGCGCCGCCAGCGGCGTCAGGTAGCTCTGCGATCCGCCGCTGACGACGCGCCAGACCGGTCGATCGTCGATGGACAGAAAACCGTGGTTGGCGAAGAATTGCGCGAAGTAGCGCGCCGGAAACGACTCCATCTGCCCGGGCGCCGCCGACCAGATCGCGGCTCCCATCGGCACGATGTAGTGCCGTCGGAAGGCCCGACCGTAACCGCCGCGCTCCAAGAATTCGCCGAGCGTCAGCGCTTCGTCGCTGCCCTCGAGCAAGTGCGCCGCCGCCTTGTTGAAGCGCAGGATGTCGCGAATCATGCCCAGGAACGACGGCCTCAGGAGATTCGTGCGCTGGGCGAAGAGCGTATTGAGATTCGTGCCGTTGTATTCGAGCCCGCTGCACTCGTCGCACACGCTGAAGCTCATGTTCGATTCGCGACTGGCCACCCGAAGTTGCTCCAACAGGCGCACAAAGTTGGGATAAGTCCGGTCGTTGAAGACGATGAATCCGGTGTCGATCGAAAGTGTCCGGCCTTGCTCAACGATGGAGTGAGTGTGCGTGTGGCCGCCAATACGATCGTCCGCTTCGAAGACCGTCACCTCGTGCTCGCGCGACAAGAGCCGTGCAGCAAGCAGCCCGGAGATCCCGCTTCCGACGATGGCGATGCGCACGGCGTTCAGCCCTCCCTTCCGCTCGCGCGGCGAGCGCGGACTTCCACGGGCACCGGCTTGAGGTCCCAGACGATTCCGAGCGCACGCAGGCAGACCAGGCCGTAGTAGGCGGGATCGAACTCCCACCAGGTGAATCCCTGGCGCGCGCTCGACGGATAGTGGTGATGGTTGTTGTGCCAGCCCTCGCCAAGCGTCACCAGCGCGAGAAAGGCGTTGTTGCGCGAGGTGTCGGGGGTGGCGAAACGCCGATGCCCGATGACATGCGCCAATGAGTTGATCGTGAACGTGGCGTGAAACAGCACGACGGTCGAAATCAGGCCCCAAACCAGAAGTTGCGGACCGTTGGTGCCCATGGCCGGAGCGAAATGCGCCAGCAACTCCCCCGCCGCGTAAACCAGCGCTGCCGCGCAGGCCGGCACGAGCGCGTCGAAGCGATCGAGAAAGCACAATTCGGGAAAGCGCGCCAGGTCGGGCACGCGATTCAGACGCGTCTTGAAATTCTGCTTCGCCGTGAACCAGCCGACATGACTCCACCAGAAGCCGCGCAGGGACGGCGAATGCGGATCGGCTTCGGTGTCGGCCTTCTGGTGGTGCTCGCGATGGTGTGCAGCCCACCACAAGGGTCCGCGCTGCACGGCCGTGTTCGCCAGCAGCGCGAAGCAAAACTGCGCCACACGCGAGGTGCGGAAGGCGCGGTGCGAGAAGTAGCGGTGATAGAAGGCCGTGATCGCGAACATGCGCACGAAGTACAGCGCCACGGCGAGCGCGATCGCGACCCAGCTCGCGCCGACGAACAGCACCGCGAAACAGGCCGCATGCAGCAACACGAAGGGAATGCAACGCAACCAGTCCACGCGCGGCTTTGCTTCCACGGCCGGCTCGTCGGGGCCCGCCCACGAGTCGAACCAGCGCGCGAACGCAACCGGCACGCGAACCCGACCTTGGATTTTTTCCGCGCCCATGCTGCCTCAGCTGGCCGCGCCGGCGCGGCGCTCGAAAAGGTAGTGCGAGACCATCCATTCCTGGCCTGAGCGATAGTTCCACAGTTCCGCGCAGGCCATGAAGAAGATGCGCCACTTCTCCAGCCATGCATCTGCCGCGGACTCGCCGTAGACCTTGGCGAACAGCGCGCGCACTTCGTCGCGACGCGCGTCCATGTTCGAAAGCCAAGCCTCCGCGGTCTTCGCGTAGTGCGTGCCGTTGACGCGCCAATGGCGAGCGATCGAAAGGTCGCGCTGGAAATACAGGAGCAGGTCGTCGGAGGGCATGTTGCCGCCCGTGAAGAAGGTGCGCGCCATCCAATCCCCGTCGCCGTCGGCTTCGAAGGGATAGGCGAACTCACGGTGCGTGAAAATGTGCACGAACAGGCGGCCGCCGGGCTCGAGCCAGCCCGCGATGCGACTCATGAGCAGCTCGTAGTTCTTCATGTGCTCGAACATCTCGACCGAGACGACGCGCTCGAAGCGCTGCTCGCTCTTGAACACGTTCATGTCGCAGGTGATCACGCTCACGTTCGAATGCCCCAGCCGCGCGCACTCGGCTTCGATGTGAGCGCGCTGCACCGGCGAATTGGAGACCGCCGTGATGCGCGCCGCCGGATAGTGTTCGGCCATCCACAAGGTCAACGAGCCCCAGCCGCAGCCCAGCTCCAGGATGCGCTGGCCGTCGCCAAGTTGCGCGCGTTGACAGGTCAGCGCGAGCATGGCCTCCTCGGCGCGCGCCAGCGTGCGGCACTCGCTGTCCCACAGCCCGCTGGAGTACTTGAGCCTTGGCCCCAGCGCGATCTGGTAGAAAGCCGTCGGCACTTCGTAGTGCTGATCGTTGGCCTCGCGCGTGTTGATCGCGATCGGACTGTTGCGCAGCTCGTCGATGAAGCCTAGCAGCGACTCGCACTGCACCTCGACATCGCCGCGGCGCTCGGATTCAAGCCGCTGCGCCAGCAGTCTACGGATGCCCAGACGCAAGAACGCGTCAGGCACGCGACCGGATTCGATCAGGGATTGGTACCACACGCGGCGGACTCCTTTTTGCGAAACCAGGGCACGAAGGCGCTGGTCGTACGTTGATAGGCGCGGTATTCGTCGCCGCGAGAGCGCAGCGACTGCGCTTCGGTCGGCGGGATGCCGGTCACTTTGAGAATCAGGAACAAGACCAGCAGCGGAGCGATCAGACCGAAGGCGCCGAACGGCGCGCGAATGGCGACCAGCGCGAAGGCGCACCAGGCGAGCCACTCGAAGAAGTAATTGGGATGGCGCGAAAAGCGCCACAGTCCGGCCTGACAGGTGCGGCCGCGATTGCCTGGATCCCTCTTGAACGCGGCGAGCTGTCGATCCGCCGTGCTTTCGCCCAGGATCGCGACGAGCCACAGTCCGGCGCCCGCGAGATCGGTCCAGCCCAGTTCGCGCCTCGGATCGAGCACGGCCAGGGCGAACGGGATCGAGAGCAGCACATCGAGCGCGGCCTGCGCCTGATAGAAGAAGAAAAAATTGCGCGCAGCCGAACTGCCCCAACTGCGCCGCAGTTCGCGGTAGCGGCCATCCTCCTCCCGTGAGCCGAGCCGGTGGACAGCGAGGTGCAGCGAGAGTCTCAGGCTCCAGGCCGCGACCATGGCGGCGACGAGCCAGCGGCGCTCGACGGAGCCTGACTCCGCCAGCAGGGCGTAGCCGACCGCCAGCAGCCCCAGGTTCGCGGCCCAGGCGACGTCCACGGCGGTCGCGTTCTTGGAACGCAGCTGCACGGCCCAAAGCAGGAACATGATCGCCGCCGCGAACAGCCAGCCCTTGGCGAGCAGCGCGAGAACCGGTGGGAGCGAACTGAAATCCACGGAGGGTCGAAAATCGGGCTGCGTGGGCGGTTGAGGCGAAGCGGATCCTGGCAGAACTGGTTGTCCATCGCACGCCGGCCGATTTTGGATTCGCGAAAGCGCTTGATTCGAAGCGGTCCCGCTCCGCGAAGGGCCGGCGGACCGGCCCTCGCGGCTGACAGTTCAGCCACGGGCCGGCGCAAAGGCACGCCGCCAGAGGTTGGTCGCGAAAAGACCCTCGGGGTCGAGTTCGCGCTTGAGCGCCAGGAATGCAGCCAGTTTGTCGGGCGGATAGAAGCGCGACGGATCCTTGGCGGAAAGCACCAGATCCTTGGCGAAGTAGAAGCGCCCGCCGGCCGCCAGCACGATCTCGGTCAGCTCGGCGCAATGCCGCCAAAGCCGCTCGCGATTCTTTGGGTTGACGCCGAAGTCCATCGACAGGCTCCAGCCGTCGACGGCGTGGGTCAGCCAGAACGGATCAGGTCGATGGCGCTTGAAGACTCCCAGGTAGGGAACCAGGCCGGCCTGCTGGCAGCGCTCGAGCATCTGCGTGAAGACGCGCTCGGCGACTTCCTTGGGCAGAAAGGTCTGGTACTGGATCATCCCGTAGCGAATGGGCTCGCGACCGTAGGCCCACTTCCAAGTCACCGCGTCGAGCAGGAAAGCGAAGCGCGCATGGGACTGCAGGTGCGGCTTGGCGCGCGCCTCGAATCGGCCGGCGTGGTACTTGAGCGTATTGATCAGGCGCATGCCGAGGTCGTTGTTGAACAGCGCAAGGATGCGCCAGACCTCGGAAGTCGGAATCAGCCCGAAAATCTTCGTGGGCAGATTCTGATGCTCGAGGGTCAAAGTCTGCGCGGGATCGGGATCTTCGCCCTCGTGCAGGTAACTGGCGTGGTGGATCAGCCCGCGCCCGATCTGCTTGCCGCGGCCGAAACAATCGACCCAACCCACGAGGTAGTCCGCATTGCCGCGTTGGGCCTCCATGTAGGCCATCATCTCGCCCAGATTGCGCGTGCTGATGGCGCGCACGCGCAGATCGCCGCTGTGCACGCGCTTGGTCTCGAGCACGATGCGCGTGAAGACACCGAGCATGCCCAAGCCGCCGATCGCGGCGTGGAAAAGCTCGCTGTTCTCGCTGCGCGAGCAATGGCGCAGCTCGCCGTTCGCCAACAAGAGATCGAACTCGCGGATCGCGTCGCCGATCGTGCCCACCGCAAAGTTGTTCTTGCCGTGGATGTTCATCGCCGCCGCGCCGCCTACGGTCGGGAACATCGTGCCCGAGACGACGCGCGGCCAGTAACCGAAGGGCAGGATGTGTTTCCACAACTGTTCGATGGTCACGCCCGGCTCGACGGTGACAACGCCACTCGCGCGATCGAAATCCAGGATGCGATTCATGCGCGAGCAATCGAGCGTGTGTCCGCGCTCGTTGACGCTCGCGTCGCCGTAGGAAATACCTCCACCGCGCGGGCCGAGGGTCAAACCCTCGCGGCGCGCGAGGGCTAAACACTCGCGCAGTTCCTCGACCGAGCGCGGCCGCAGCACGCGGCCGAAAGCGCCGACGGCCATGCCCCAGCCCTCGACGAACTCGAATGCCTGGGGTACTCCGCGGCGTTGGGCCGGGCGCGCAGTCATCAGAAGTTCAGCTTGCGGAACAGGAACGAGGGAATCGACTTGAGCGCCATGCCCACCAGGCACCAGCGCCAGGGCACGTAGCGCGTGTTCGCCTTCGCGCGCGCGGCCTTGAGAATGCGTCCGGCTGCGTCATCGGCGCTGATCAGCCAGAACAATCCCTTCATCCCCTGGGTCATCGCCGTGTCGATGTAACCAGGTTTGATCGTGCACACATGCACGTTGAACTCCGCCAGACGATTGCGCAGCGCTTCGAGGTAGTGGTCCATCGCCGCCTTCGTCGCGCCGTACATCGGATTGGGCTTGCGGCCACGGTCGCCCGCGATCGAAGAAATCCCGATCAGGGTTCCGGAGCGCTGGCTCCTGAAAAGTCCGGCCAGCGCGTTGCCCCAGGCGACGCAGCCGCCGAAGTTGACGGCCAGCATGTCGAGGTCCACGGCCGTGTCGTAGCTCTGACGATCAACCTTGGGCATCACGCCGGCCGAGTAGACAGCCAGGTCGATGCGGCCCACTTCCCTGGCAATGCGCTCGAGCAACTCCGGCACGGCGTCGACATCGTGCGTGTCGTGCACGTGAACGAAGACGCGGCCGGGCAGGTTGGCGCTCGAGCAGGCGCGCGCCAGTTCATCAAGCTGGTCCGCGCGGCGCGCCAGCGCGGCGACGTTCCAACCCTCGCCCGCCAGGCGTCGCACCAAGGCGGCCCCGATCCCGGAACTGGCGCCGATCACGATGGCGCCCGGCGCCTTGGGCCGGGACCCGGAGGCGGAGCTTTGGGCACTGGACGAAACGTTTGAGCTGGTCATGCCCGGGCCATTCCATCGGATGGCGGCCACAAAATCCAAAGCTCTCGCACTCGGATCCGGTTCGCGGTCCTCCTCCAGGGCGACCTGGAGCACACTTCACGCCGAAAGTCAGCACCTGCTTGCACCGTCGCGAAGTGTTCTAATCGCGCACCGGATCCAACGGCCCTGCCCCCCTCGAATGACCCATTCCGATCGACAACCGCGTCTCCCCTCGTTTGCGTCCGCAGGCCTGTCTCGGGCGAGAAGCCACGCGCGCGGCGGGGTGCTCGTCGTCGTCCTCGTGGTGCTCGCGATTCTCGCGCTCGTGGCGCTGTTGTGGATCGTCAGTCTGCGACCCAAAACAGGGCTTGCGCCGAAATCCGTCGGCGATCCCGCCGCCGATCAGATCGCGCGCGAAAAAGTTGCCGCCTGGTTCTCGCTCTTCGCGGTGCAAGACAAACCCGGCAGTCTCGACGAAGCCGAAAAAGCGATTGAAGGGCTGCTCGCACGAAAAGAGCCGGTGATCGAGGACTTGCTCGCAGGCGCCGTGATCGCGCGCGCCAAAGACCGCGGCGGCGACCGCGAAGCCCAGGCGCGCAAACTGCTCGCAGGGGTGCTCGACCGCGAAGTGGACAATCCGCGCGCCCACTATGTGCTCGCGCGCATGGACATGCTCGCCGGCAGTTTTCAGAGCGCCGAGCAGCATTTGCGCAAGGCGATCGCCGGCGAGCCAAACGACCTGCCGACCCAACTTTGCCTGGGGCAGGTCATCGAAGAGAGCGCGCCCAAGGAAGCCGAGGCGCTGTATCGCAAAGTGATCGCGCGCGGCGTCGACAACGCCGGAAGCTGGTACGTGACGGCGGTCCACCGCATGTCGATCCTGATGCGCGACATGGGCCGCGACAAGGAATTCGAGCGCTTCTTGGCGGAGTTCCAGACGCTGCAGGACCGCGGCATCGTCGCGCCGAAGGAAGCCGACTTCGAACGCGGCAACCTCGGCAATCTGATCGCACCCCAGCCGCGTGCCAGCGATGTTCCCGTGTCGGTCCAGGCCCTGTCCGCGGGCGCGCAGGAAACGTTGCTGCCGGAACTTGCCGGCTTCGAACATCTCCTGCCCTGCGACCTCGATGGCGACGGCACACTCGACCTGGTCGGCTGGGGCGCGCACGGCGCGATCGCCGCGCAACAGGCGGCCGACAAGACCTGGCGCACGAGCGTGCTCGACACGGCCGCCATCGATTGGTTGATCGCCGCCGATCTCACGCCAATCGTCGACGTGAATTCCAAGAGCGCGCGCAGTGCGCTCGACGTGATCGCGGCGCGCGGCAAGGAAATTCGCTGGTGGCGCGTCAGTGTCGATGCCGCGGGCAGTGCGACGTGGACCGAAGACTCCAAGCCCTTGTTCGTACTGCCCTCACCGCCCCAGAGTGGATTGGCCTTCGATTACGACCACGAAGGCGATCTCGATCTCGGCCTGGTCGGCCGCTTCGGTCTGCGCATTCTGCGCAACGACGGCGCGCGCTCGCAAAGCGCCGGCGGTGCCTTCGTCGATGTGACCCTCGACACCGGAGCGCCGGCCATGCGCGCGTTCGATTGGCTGATCAGCGAGGATTTCGACGGCGACCAGGACGTCGACCTGTTGTGCGGCTCGGCGCGCGACGTGCTGCTCCTGTCGAATCTGCGCGCCGGAAAATTCGCCTCCGTGGGCGAAGAGTGCCTGAAACAATTTTCGGTGACACCGACCCGGCCGGTGTGCGCGGATCTCGATCTCGATGGACGGCCGGACCTGTGGGGTTGCGGTCCGTTCTCACTGGTCTACTTCAATCAGATCTCGACGATTTTCCGTCCCGATCAGGCGCGCGCGATCGTGCCACCAGCCAATTCACGGCTGGGGCAGAGCGCACCTGGCGACCCGTGGGCCGGCACGCGACCGCGCGAACTTTTGGCGACGGATTTCGACGGCGACGGACGGGTCGACACGGCCTGGCTCAACGCCGACGTGCAGAACGAAGACGTGCTCGAAGTGCAACTTGCGGCCGGACGCCTTGGACAGGCGGGATTCGAGTTCGTGCTCTCGAAAACGAAGACCGGAAACCTGCCGGCGCTCGCGGACATCGACGGGGATGGCGTGCCCGAGGCGCTGATCAGCACGGCGCAGGGCATTGCGGTCTCGCACGTCTCCGTACCCGCGCATCCAAGACTGCATCTGGCGCTGCGCGGCGCGAAGGACAATCGCCGCGGAGTCGGCGCCATCGTCGAAAAGCGCGCGAGCGGAGCCTATCAGCGCGTGTACTGGCGCGGAGAACCCATGGACTTGAGCGTGGGCGCGGACGCAACGCTCGATTGGCTGCGCGTGAGGTGGCCGAATGGAGTGGTTCAATACGACCTCGATCCGCTTTCGGGCTCGCGCACGATCCAGCAAATCGAAGGCCTGATCGGTTCGTGTCCGTTCCTCTACACCTGGGACGGCAGCAACTACGAATTCGTCAGCGACGTGCTCGGCATCACGCCCTTGGGTTTGCCGATGGAGCCCGGCATGCTCGTGCCGCCCGATCATGACGAATACGTGCTGATCCGCGGCGAGCAACTCGCGCCGAAGGACGGCAAGTTCGACCTGCAGATCACCGAGGAATTGCGCGAAGTCACTTACCTCGACCGCCTGCGCCTCGATGTGATCGATCACCCCGAAGGCACGGAAATTTTCCCCAACGAACTGTTCTGCTTCCCGCCCTTCCCGCTGCCGCACGTGCACACCTTGCGCGAGCCCTTGTCGCCGGCGCGAGCACTGGGCAGCGACGGCACGGATTGGACGAAAGCTGTCGCTGCGATCGACAACGACTACGCGGAGCGCTTCGAGTTCGCGCCGTCGCAACTGCTCGGCCTGTGCGCGCCGCACTTCCTCGAAGTCGAATTCGACGCCGCGAAATTGAAGGACGCCGCGAAGCTGCGCCTTTTCCTGACCGGCTGGTTCTACTGGACCGACGCCAGCGTCAACATGGCCAGCGCGCGCGATCCAAGCTTCAAGTTCATCCCGCCGATCTTCCAGGTGCCCGACGGCAAGGGCGGCTGGAAGGACTGCGGCCCGCCGGTCGGTTTCCCCGCTGGAAAAACCAAGACGATGGTCGTCGACGTGACCGACATGCTCGTGCGCGACGATCCGCGCCTGCGCATTTTCAGCTCGCTGCGACTGTACTGGGACGCCATCCGCCTGGGTGTCGACCGCGACGACGCGGAATTGCGCGTCACGCAACTCGAGCCGGCGTCAGCCGAATTGTGGCGCCGCGGCTTCAGCGAACCGATCCTGGACGAACGCCCGGAACAGCCCGCGCGCTTCCAGTGGAATCGCCTCGCTCCGATGCCGCGCTGGAATCCGCACCCGGGTCTGTACACGAAGTACGGTCAGACGCTGCCGTTGATTGGCGCCATCGACGATCAGTTCGTGATCCTCGGCAGCGGCGACGCGCTGCACGTTCAATTCGACGCCGCCGCCGCGCCCGCGCTCAAGCCCGGCTGGCGTCGAGACTATCTATTGTTCCTCGACGGCTGGGCGAAGGATCGCGATCCCAACACGATCAACGCTCTGCACGTCGAGCCACTGCCCTTCCACGGCATGA
>JAYUUV010000020.1:0-9853 GCA_043754695.1 Planctomycetota bacterium | reverse complement strand
TCCCCACCCTACCATTCCCGTCTCGCCGCGCCGGCTGCGAAATTTCTACGGATTTTTCCTGCCACCGGCCGTCGGATCGCCGGTCGTACTCATCGGAGCCAGCATGCCCCGACGACCTCGCAGCGACGAACCCGGCCAATGGCACCACGTGATGAATCGTGGGCTCGCCAAGCGCACGGTTTTCGAAAACGCCTTGGACATGCGCATGTTCCTTGCGCTCACCGCGCGGGCAGTTCGCGCCAGGTCCATCGAACTGCATGCCTACAGCTTGATGACGACTCACTTTCACCTCCTGGTTCGCAGCGTCGACGGCAACCTGGGCGAGACGATGCGGCGTGTGCAGAACCTGTACGTGCGCTGGTTCAACCGCACTCGAAGGCGGGACGGGCCGCTATTTCGCGGCCGCTTTCTGTCGCGCGCCGTCGAGACGATGGCCTACCGGCGCGCGGTCGTGGCCTACATCGATTTCAATGCGATCTCCGCGCGCATTGTAGATCGACCCGAGGACTACCCTCACGGCAGCGCGCGCCATTATGCCAAGCAAGCAGGTCCGAAGTGGCTGTGTCGGAGTTGGATCGAGGGCGAGGTTCAGGAATGCTCGGGACTGGACCGCTATCGACCGGAGTCCTACCCCGACGTCTTCGGCGGGGCGGCGAGCGAGCCGGGCCGGGCCCTTGTTGCCCGACGGATCGCGAAAGGCGGTTCGCGAATCGATCCGCTCGATGAGCTGCTCGAGGCCGCCCCTGTTGCCGTGCTCGATTGGATGAACCGCAAAGCGAAGTTGGCTGACGGGACACAAACTGGAGTTGCGGTGTGTGACGCTGGAGCGCTCCAGTCAACGATTCATCAGCGCAGAAGCCTTCGCCCCTGGATCCTCCTCGCGCGAGGTCAAGCCTTCGACGCCTGGAATCAGATCGAAACCGGACTGTTGCGCGACTTGTGCGGTCTGACACTGCGCGAAATCAGTTTGAGCACCGGCCGTGCTGAGAGCACCGTCGCTCGCTTGTGCGAGCGACATCGCCATCGACTGACTGAAGACTCTGAATACGCCAGTCGAGTCTCGAACATCGCAAGCGTGTCGCTGCGCATGGGGGCGTCCATTGGAGCGGCGGCGAACCGCGACAACGGTGACGTCTCGGGCGCGTGAGAATCGGGCGGAGACCAGTCGCCGACGCGACCGGCTGCCGGGGCCCGAAAAGGTAGGGTGGGGAAGTACCTGACTCGGTACGGTTACGGCAAATACGTCCCGCGGTGCACGTGGTTCATCGCGAGCGCGGTGACGAAAGTCGTGATCGCAACGGAGAGCTTCGATTCCTGGTCGGCGGAGTAGACCTGTTGCAGTTCTTCGGCGCGGCTGGCGAGGTGGCGCACGAGGGCGCGGGTGCGTTCGGGGAAGTGGCCGGTCCAGAGGTAGACGTTGGCGACGAGTTCGCGCTCCATGCTGCGCAGCAGAGCGGCGGCGTGTTTGCGCGCCCCACTGGGTGAGCCGTCCGTGGCGTCGACGTCTTCGAAGATCGCGGTCAAGGCCCCCTCGAGCCCCGGCGGCAGACCGTCCTGGCTCGTGTCGAGCTTCGAGTAGTACTCCTGCAGCGAGTAGGCCAAGTCGCCAACTTCCTCATCGCGCTCCTGGGCCTCTTCGACCACCGGCCTATCGCGCAAGGCGGCCATCATGCGATCGCAGTACTCGAGCTTGGCCAAGGCCGTCGGCCAGGCGCGGTAACTCTTGCGCCAGTCCTTGCCCGGCGTCATCCAGACCGCCAAGGTCTCGGCCCAGTCCTCGTCGGGGTGCTTTTGCGCGTACCAGCCGGGCAGGTGGCGCACGAAGCGGCGGCTGAAGGGCTTGGGCCGGTACTCCTCGACGTACGGTTGGGTGATCGAGCCGAACTGGCGCACCCATTCCTCGCCTTCGAAGAGGTGGTAGGCGTAATTGAGCACGTGGCCGAACTCGTGGCGCAGGTAGCGCAGGATCTCGGCGCGGCCGGCACCCTCGAGGTGGCCGACCTGCTCGACCTGGATCGCTTCGAGTTCGGGCCGGGCGAGATAGAACGGCATGGCGATGCTCTGACTTCCGAAGACCACGCCCCACTCGGTCGAGAGGTAGAAGGTCGGCTTGAGGTGAGCCAGTTGCAGCGCAGCGATCTCGGCCTGGAAGTCGGCGATCACCGGCTCGAGACGGGTGCCCTCGATCGCCAGGCCGAGGTCGCGGATGCGCTCGGTGCGAAGGTTGGCTTCCTGGAATCGTGCTTGGGGATCGGCCATGGCTGGGTGTCGAGCCCCCCACGCTAGACCAGGGGCCAGGATCCCTCTACCCGCGGCCGGAAAAGGGGCATTTTCAGGGCAAAATAGGCCTTTTTCGGTCCTCGGCCGCGGGGCGGGAGGCGCGAAAAAGATCCAAAAATGGGCTGGAAATTGGGGCGATCCGAGGTTCGCGATCGGCGCCGGGCCCGGGCGCCGGAGCCCACGTCGGCGAGTCGCCAGGTTCCAGCGGCGTAGGGTTCGACCTCGCGCCTGGATAACATTCCGCCGCCCATGGCCCCGGCTCGCGATCCGTCAGTTGAGATTCGGGCCGTACCGCCCTGGGCCATCGCGGCCGTACTGCTTGGAATCCTCGCGCTGGCGAGCTGGCTGACGACGCGCTCGACGCTCTGGGATCGCGACGAGCCGCGCTTCGCCCAGGCCGCGGTCGAAATGGTCCAGTCGGGTCAGTGGCTCTTCCCGACCTTCAACGGCGAGCTGCGCCCGGACAAGCCGATCCTCATCTATTGGTTGATGGCGATCCCAGTCAGCCTGTTCGGGGTCAGCGAATGGGCCGTGCGGGCCTGGGCCCCAATCGGGCTCGCCATCAGTGCCTGGCTGACCTGGCGCGTGGGCCGGCGTTTGCTCTCACCCTCGGCGGCCTTGCTCGCGCCATTGATCCTGGCAACTGCACCGATGGCAGTTGCGGAGGGCACGGTGGCGACGACCGACGCGGTGCTGATGGCCTGCATCACTGGGGCCATGGCCTGCTTCGCGGGCATGCTCGCGCAGGGCTGGAGGACGCGCGATTTTTTCTTCCTGGCGCTGTGCCTGGGCGGAGCACAACTGACCAAAGGGCCGGTCGGACTGGCCGTGCCGATGCTCTCGATCTTCACCGCGCTGTGGTTCTTGCGCGGCAAGTCGGCCTTCGCGCCCGGGTTCTCCGCGCGGCTTGGGTTCGCCGTGGTCCTGAGCGTGCTCGTCTTCCTGGCCTGGGCGATCCCGGCGAACAACGCGACCGGCGGCGAGTTCGCGGCGCGCGGCATGGGCAAGCATGTCGGCGGGCGAATGCTGCAGCCGATGGAAGGCCACGGCGGCAACTATTGGCTGGGATTGTTTTTCTACGTGCCGGTGATCGCGCTCGGCTTCGCGCCCTGGATTCTCCAGCTTCCGGCTGCGCTGGTGGCGCTCTGGAGCGGGAAGCTCGGCGACGCGAAGCAGCGCGCGCTGCTGCTCGGCTGGAGCCTCGCGCCGTTCTGCCTGATGACGCTCGTCGCCACCAAGCTGGCGCACTACGTGATGCCCATGCTGCCCGCGCTGGCGCTGGCGGTCGCGGCGGTGATCGATGCGGCGGAACGCGGTGCGCTCGATCCGCGCGAGCTGCGCTGGATGGCGCGCGGCGCGTGGATCTTCGGAGTGATTCTCGCGCTCGAAGTCGCGGCCGTGATCGTGCTCTCGCTGCGACCGGAAGCAGCCTCGTTGCGCGCGCCGGTCCTGGCTCTCGGCGCTGTGCTGCTCGCGCAGGGCGCGGTCGCGATTGGCTTGCACGCAAAGCAGCGCTGGCGTCACGCGGCGATCGCGTCGATCGCTGGATCCATTGCCGTTTGGCTGGTGCTCGGCGGCTTCGTCTTGCCGCGCGTCGAAGGTCTGAAGATCGCGCCGCGCATGGTCACTGCGATACGCGCCACGGGCTCCGGCTCATTGCCACTCGTGACGTATTCCTTCGAAGAACCGACGCTGAATTTCTACTGGGGTCCGACGCCGATTCGACGCCTGGCGGATGCGGCGGCAATCGATGCCTGGTTGGCCGAGACGGTGGACGGCGTACTCGTGATTCCCGAGGCGAAAAGGAATCTGCTCGATGGCCGCGCGGGAGCCAAGGCGCTGCGCGAGCTTGCGAGCGTCGATGGCTTCAATTACTCGAAGGGCAAGCCGCTGAAACTCGTCGCGCTGCTGCGCCACAGCAAGTGATTCTGAACGCGAGTTCGGGCGCCAAGGGCTTGTCGAGCAGACTCCATCGAGCCCGGGCTTGCTTGCGGCACGCGCACACGCGAAGCTCGCGGCGTGAGGCAGAAGCTCCCCCTGGCGAAGAAACTCGCGCTCGTGTTCGCCGGCCTGTGCGCGGCGCTGCTGTGCACTGAACTCTATTTCCGTTTCGTGCGGCCGATCGAGTTCATGCGCATCAAGACCATCGACCCCGACGCGCGCGGGGGCTGGTACGGGATGATTCACCGCCGCTCGCAGACGCCTGGGCTGGCCTACGAGCTCGCGCCACTGCTCGATCAGGATTCGATCGGCGTGCATGTCAAGACGAACTCGCTGGGCATGCGCGACGACGAGCCGTTGCCGCCTGAGACTGCGGGCCTGTTCCGCGTGCTCGCGATCGGAGATTCGGTGACCTTTGGTTATCGCGTTGGCCAGGACGAAGATTTTTGCGCGGTGCTCGAGCAGCAATTCGCCGCCGAACCGCTCGGACAACGCCGCATCGAAGTCCTGAACAGCGGAGTCTCAGGTTATTCGTCCAAGGACGAAGCCGCGGCCTTCGCAGGCAAGTGGCTCGCCCTGCAGCCGGATCTGGTCTTGTTGTGCTACTGCATGAATGACCCGTGGTTAGAACCCGATCAGCCGTTGCAGCGCTTCTTCGTGCCGCCGCGCTGGTGGCAGCACAGTGCCACGCTGCGTTTCCTCGTGCAGCGCAGCCAGGGCCGCAAGGTGCGCGAGCTAGGCGGAGGCAGCTTCTTCCGCTCGCTGTACGCACCTTCCGAGCCGTCGTGGAAGAGCGTCGAGGCCGCTTTCGCGCGCATCGGCGGCCTGTCGGGCGAGCGAAAAATCCCTGTGCTGCTGGCGATCTTCCCGATGTTCTCGCCCGATCCGTGGAGCGAGTATCCCTTTCGCGCACAGCACACCCAGGTCGCCGAAGAGGGCCGACGGAACGGGTTCCTGGTCCTCGATCTTTTGCCGCGATTCGAGCGCGAGGACCCGCTCGGCCTCCTGATCGAGAAGGGCGACATGCACCCCAACCCGGGTGGCCATCGGATCGCCGCGCTGGAGATCCAGCGCTTCATTGCGGAGCACTGGGCGCAGCTCTCCGCCGCGAGGTGAGGCAGGGGGGCGGCGGCACGGCGGCGCGAATCCCAGGCAGGATTTCGGAAAACCTCTAGATTCCTGTCGCGCGCCCGAGGCTTGCATCACTCGGGTGTGACTGGGAGCTCGGATCGTCCGGAACCGGACGGGCGACTCCCCCACCCAGCCCACCTGATCTTCGAACCAGCCCTCACCACAATGATCACGCGCAATGCAACCCTCCGTGCCGGACTCGTCTTCGGCGTCACGCTCCTCGCCGCCAACTTCCACGCATCCTTCGCCCAGCAGAGAATCACCTTCTCGGTCGATTGGCAGGGCGGGACCGTCGGCACGCCGAGCACCAACTACGGCTTCCCGATCACCGAGGGCGACGCGCTCACGCCCGTCGGCGGAGTACCGGCCTTCGGGCCGCTGCCGACTCCGAACATGGCGATCAACGCCGGGTTCGCCCCAGGACCGGGCCTTGGTCTCTTTGGGCACCTGCCCTGCGCCGGCCACCCGGGCGGCACGCCCTGCATCGTCGAAGTCGACGCGCTGTCGTACGGCAACGAGCCGCTGACCGGGCCCGGTGCTCCGTTGAACAACACCCTCGCGTTCTCGGTGGACCGACGTGCGATGGGCCTCTTCTCGGCTGCGTTCCCCGACGTGTTGAGCGAAGCAGCCTTCGGCGACTCGGCCGCGGACGTCTTCATCGACCTAGGCCTCGGAGTGGGTCCGCTGGCGCCCTTCGCCGCGACCTTCACCGGCAACGTTGCGGTCGTTGATGGAGACGGCCTGGTCTCGGGCTCGGGCGCCAACTACCGCGGCCTGGGGCTGAATGAACCCACGACCACCGCCAACCCGGGCGACAACCTCGACGCGCTGGCGATCAACACCACCGGCTCGCCCTTCCCGGCGACGGGCGTGTACTTCTCGCTCGACGACAATTTCATCGATCCGCTGACCGGCATCTTCAACACCGGCTCGGCCCAGGCCCACGGCGTGTTCGGCGGCGACGTCCTGTACTCGGCGACGCCCGGTGGTCCTCCGGTTGTGTACGCGCCGGCCTTCCTGCTCGGCCTGAACCTGACCGGCGTGCTGGATGACCTCGATGCGCTGATCGTGCGCGAAAATGGCACGCCCGGCTATCAGCCTTCGCTGGTTCCCAACGACTGGATGGGCGGAGCGACGGACATGCTGCTGTTCAGCGTGCGCCGCGGCTCGAACCTGATCGGTCGTCCCGACAGCATCTTCGGCATCCCGATCTGCGAGGGCGACATCCTCACCACGCCGGTCTTCGGCAATCCGAATCCGAACCCGGGCATCTACATCGCCGCGGAAAACCTGGGCCTGATGACGATGCGCGCCGTCCCCGGCGTGGTCTCGGACGATCTCGATGCGCTGAGCATCCTGGCCGGGCCGCTCAACGACTGCAACGGCAACGGCGTCGACGACGCGATCGACATCGCCTTCGGCTTCTCGTGGGACATCAATTCCAACGGTATCCCCGACGAGTGCGAACTGTTGACGCGCGCCTTCTGCTTCTGCGCCGCGCCCACGGTCGCTCCCTGCGCGAACTTCTACCCCCCGGGTGGCTGCCGGAACTCGACTGGAGTCGGCGCGATCATGACGCCCACCGGAACGACGAGCGTCGCGGCCGACAACCTGGTGCTGACCACCAATCAAATGCCGCTGAATCGCATCGGCCTGATGATGATGAGCAAGACGGCCGGCGGCGGGATTCCGTTCAGGGATGGCATCCTCTGCCTGACTCCGCAGATCTTCCGCTTCAACCCGAAGAACTCCGGTGCATCAGGATCGTTCAGCTACGGACCGGGCCTGGTCGCCTACTGCTTTGGCAACTTCGGCGCGCCGGGTTGGATCTTCCCTGGCTTCATCTGGAACTTCCAATCCTGGTACCGCGATCCGTTCGGACCGTGCCTGCAGGGTTCGAACCTCTCGAATGTGATTTCGGCGCAGTTCACACCCTGAAAGCAAGCCGCTGACGCGGCAATCGAGGAAAGGAAACGCGGGGCGGCCAAGCGGTCGCCCCGCGCTCGTTGATGGGCAATCGCTAGAATCCTCGCCGCGATCTTCGGATCGAACGATGAATACTGAACGACGACTCGACGCGAAGACGGGCCAGGCCTACCTGGCGGTAAGACGCCGCGGACGCGAATTGCTGCTCGATCCGATGACCAATAAGGGCACCGGCTTTCCGCGCGAGGAACGCGACGCGCTGGGATTGAACGGCCTGCTGCCGCCCAACGTGTCCTCGATGGCCGAGCAGTTGGCGCGCTCCTACGAGAACAACATCTCGAACTTAGAGCCGCTGGCGCGCTATGTGCACCTGGCTTCGCTGCAGGATCGCAACGAAGTGCTTTTCTATCGGCTCGCGCTCGAACACCTCGACGAGATGATGCCGATCCTCTACACGCCGACGGTCGGCCTGGCCTGCCAGCGTTTTTCGCACATCTATCGCCAGGCGCGCGGCATCTTCGTCGACTGGAACCAGCGCGGGCGCATCGCACAAGTGCTGCGCAACTATCCCGTGAGTTCGCCCTCGATCCTGGTCGTCACCGACGGCGAGCGCATCCTCGGCCTGGGCGACCAGGGCATCGGCGGCATGGGCATTCCGATCGGAAAGCTTGCGCTCTACACGTTGTGCGCCGGACTTCCGCCGGAGTCGACGATTCCGGTGATGCTCGACGTCGGCACGGACAACCAGGAATTGCTGCTCGATCCGATGTACATCGGCCTGCGCCGGCGGCGCGTGCGCGGCGTCGAATATCAGTCCTTCGTCGACGAGTTCGTCGCCGCGGTCGGACAGGTTTTTCCCGGCGCCGTGCTGCAGTGGGAGGACTTCTCCAAGGAAAACGCGCTGACGCAGCTCGAGCGCTTTCGCGAGCGCATCACTTCCTTCAACGACGACATCCAAGGCACGGCCGCGGTGACTGTCGCCGGTGTGCTCGCCAGCCTGCGCGTCGCCGGTGGCAAATTGAGCGATCAGCGGCTGCTCTTCGGCGGAGCGGGCGCGTCGGCCCAGGGCATTGCCAACCTGTTCGTCGCGGCGTTGGTCGACGAAGGCATGTCGAATGCCGAGGCCCATCGCCACGTGATGATGGTCGATCGCGCGGGCCTGGTGCACCGCGGCCGCGCGGGACTCGAAGGCTTCAAGGCTTCGTTCGCCTGCGAGAGCGCGCTGCTCGGCGACTGGAAGATCAAGGATCACACGCGCATCAGCCTGCTCGAAACGATCGAAAACGCGCGGCCCACGATTCTGGTCGGCAGTTCGGCGCAACCTGGATTTTTCGACGAAGCCTGCGTGCGCGCGATGGCGCGCCACAATCCGCGGCCCGTGATTTTCCCGCTGTCCAATCCGACGTCGAAGGCCGAGTGCTCGCCCGCGGACGCGCTGCGCTGGAGCGATGGCCGCGCGCTGGTCGCCACCGGCAGCCCCTTCGACCCTGTCGAACACGCTGGCCGCCGCCATCGCATCGGCCAGTGCAACAACAGTTTCATTTTCCCCGGCGTCGGACTCGGCGCCTGGGTCGGCAAGCTCACGCGCATCAGCGACGCGATGTTCCTCGACGCGGCGCGCACGTTGGCCGAGTGCGTGAGCGCGGCCGACTTCGCCGAAGGCGCACTGTTCCCCAAGCTCGCGGGCATTCGTGAAATTTCGCACGCCATCGCCTGCGCGGTCGTGCGCCGCGGAGTGCGCGAGGGCTACGGGGATGCGAGTCTGCTCGCGGGTCTCGAACAGCGCGTACGGGACGCGATGTGGTTCCCAGAGTATCTGCCCTTCCGCGCGGAAGCGTGAAGCTCAGAGCGCCTTCAGCAGGCCGAGCACGATCAGCAGTGGAAGCAGGATCGCAATCAGCGCTTCGCCCGCGATGAAGCCCGAGGCCAGCGGCAAAACCCAAGCATTGCTGCCCTGCGGGTCGCGCCGTCGCGCGATCCATTCCACGATCGCACCGAGCAGCATCGTCGCCACGGCGCTGGCGGGCACGAGCATGCCGATGCCGATGCCCGTCGGCGAAGGCACCCAAGTGCGGCGCTTGGGGTCCTGCTCGAGAACGGTGAAGAGAATGCCGAGCACAACGGCGATCCCGAGCGCGATCAGCGCGCTGGGGTGCAGCACGGAAAAACCCTGGCTGAGCAGTTTTGCGAAACCGACCCACTTCTGCGAGATCGGGCTCGACAGACCGTGCTCGCCGCCGATGCCATAGGTGTCGCGCAAGAGCGGATAGGCGAAGGAAACCGCGACAGCTCCCACGGGCACGGCGAGCAATTGGATGTACGTGATGTAGCGCGGCGTCGAGCCGACCATCTCACCGGTCTTGTAGCTCTGCATCAGACCTTCCGATTCGGCCACGATCGAACCGGTGACGCCGCTGGCCAGCATGTTGGCCTGCACGTTGTGCGGCGCGATCACGCCGAAGACGCCTTGCATCAAGTTCGAAAGCGCGCTGATCGGCCCCCAGTTCGTCTCGCCGAGCACGCGCAGACCGACCAGCATCAACGGCAGCGTGAACAGGATCGCGAGCGAGGTCTG